>CAIOZS010000235.1 GCA_903862845.1 uncultured Thermoleophilia bacterium | reverse complement strand
GGCGCGCCGTTTCGGCGCGCCGCACGCCTCTCGACGCTTGGCTCAGTCCAGGATCAGCCGCTGCGGGTCGACGTCGTCGCGCAGGATGCGCAGCTCCTCGGCGTTTGGCGGCTCGGCCACAGAGGATCGCGAGACGTCGAGGGCGAAGCCCGTGTTCGCCTGCACCTGCTCCGGCGTGACGCCCTCGTAGCGCTCGGCGAGGTACATCTCGTGCGTGGTGTCGTCGAACTTCAGCACGCAGAGGTTGGTGACCACGGCGATGGGCCCTCCGCGGCGGTACCCGGCGCGCTTGCGGGAGTCGCCGCCTGTGAGCCAGCCCGGCGTGGTCAGGTAGTCGAGCTTCTCGACGAACTTCTGCACGCCGTGCTGCATGAACACGATGTAGCCGCTGGCCAGCGAGCCGGCGTCGCAGGCGCCGCCGCTGCCGCTGAAGCGGACCTTCGGCGCGTGGTAGTCGCCGATCACCGTGGAGTTCATGTTGCCGTACTTGTCGACCTGGGCGGCGCCCAGGAAGGCGATCGTGTGCAGGCGCCGGTTGGCCACGTAGCTGAACGCTTCGACCAGGCCGGCGTTGAGATTGCTGAACGCCATCACGCGGGGGTCGGCGACGGCCATGGGCAGCTCTTCGAGCGTCGGCCCGATGCCGCCGGTCTCGAAGAAGATGTGGGCGCGGGGGGCGTGGATGCGCTTGGCCACGGTCGCGGCCAGCATCGCCACGCCGGTGCCGGCGAAGAGAATATCGCCGTCCTTGATGAAGCGGCCGGCGGCGATGGCCATCATCTCGCGCGGAGAGTACTCCATCTCCCTCACCTCCGGTCGAGGCCGAGCGCGTAGCCGGCCACGGTGTTGGACCTGATGCGCGCGAGCTGCGCGCCGCCGACCTTGTCGAGGTAGGCGTCCCAGCTCTCGACGCCGTACACCCACTCGTCGAGGTAGGCCGCCCAGGTCTCATCGTCCTTAGCCACGGCCTTGTAGTGGTTCAGGTGCGCGGGGTCGTAGTCGTAGAAATAGCGACAGGCGGTGGGGTGGGCGCCGTAGGGCACCGTGACCACGGCGTCGACGAGAAACGGCGGCAGGGCGTTCTGGTCGGGGTCGAGGCGCAGATAGCTCTCGGGCACGATCTCCTCGCAGGTGACGACGACCGCCGACGCCGCCTTGCACTGCTCGAGGTCGGCGAAGGTGAGGCCCTTGATGCGCACGGTGCCGTCGGTGCTCACCTGCTGGGCGTGGATGATGGAGACGTCGGGGGTGAGCGCGGGGAGGAGCACGACCTCGTCGTCCTCGTTGCCGAAGGGGTCGTCGATGACGATGACCTTCTTCGAGGGCACGCCGTCGCTGCCGCGCAGCTCGGCCGGGAAGCCCTCTTGCGCGATCAGGTCTGTACCGAGCCCCGACTTGCTGGGGATAAAGGGCACGCCCAGGGCGCCGGCCAGAAAGCGCAGGCTCATCATGTTGTTGGTGTAGTCCTCGACCAGCAGCTCACCGCGCTCGACCGCCTTGCGGAAGCGGATGCAGGTGGGCGCGAAGCGGCCGTTGCCGCCGTAGGCGATGTCGAGGCGGCTCACGCAGCCGGCGCCCACGAGCACGTCGAGCGCCTGGCCGTTGCTGTGCGCGACCAGGTGCAGGTCCTTGATGCGGCGGCGGGCGATCTCGTAGACCGCCGCCATCGGGTTGCGGGTGATCGTGAAGCCGCCGACGGCGATCTGGCAGCCATCGCGCACGAAGCGCTCGACGGCCTCGCCGATCGTCATGAGCTTGCCGTCGAGGCCGTTGTGCTCGGCCATCTGCAGTCCCTCCTCGAGTCGGTGAGGGGATCCGTTAACGCGGAAACCCCAGCGAGCATGGTGCGTCTCAACTGGGGAGCAGGGCCTGACGGAGGGGCCGGTGGGAACGCCGCCGGCCCGGGCCATGCGGCAGCGGAACCATGATACACGGGGGCGGCGCCGATGCAACAGGCAGCGTGCGCCGCCGGTCTCACTATCGGCACTTGTTCCAGATCCGGCAGTACTTCTAGAATCGTTGGCGACCGGCCGCCGCCGAGGCTCACCGGGGCGGAGGCGCGTGTCGCGCAGCCCGCCGGCAACGACCGCAACGTCGAGGAGGAACAGAATGCAGCGGTTCGTCATCATGATGAAGCTCACGGAGTCGGGCGCGGAGGCAATCGAAAGGATGCCTGTCTGGGGTGACACACTGAGGACTATATGGGAGGAGCTTGGGGGGGAGCTCGATCTGCTCGACGTGACCATGGGTGACTCGGATCTCATCGCGTGCGGTTCGTTCCCAAGCGAGCTGGCGGCGATGACCTTTGCCGCGTCGGTCACGGCCGGCGGCGTGATGACCACCAAGACGATCCCCGCCTTCCCGATAGACAAGTTCCACGATGCCCTGCGCGTCGGTCCCAAGGTTCACGGGACCCTGACTCACGAGGACCCGGGCAGCTAGCCCACGCGGCCATGCCCTGCGGCGGGAGGCGACGGTCATGAACGTCCTCCTTCTGTGCATGCCTTTCGCCTCCGCCGCGCGCCCGGCGCTGGGTTTGAGCACCCTGAAGGCGAGGTTGCAGGAGGGCGGCGTCCGCTGTGACGTCGCCTACCCCAACCTCGCCTTCGCCGACGCCCTGGGGCACTGGGAGTACGAGCGCATCGCCGACCATATGGCTCACAAGCTGCTCGTCGGCGAATGGGTCTTCACGCAGTGCCTTTACGACCCCGGCGTCGACCCCGGCGCCGCGTACATCGACGACGTCGTGCGTCCGCTCGGGCGGCTCGCTGCGAACGACATCGACGTCGTGCTGGCGGCGCGCGCGGCGGCTCCCGGGTTCCTCGCCGATTGCCTGTGCTCGTTCTCGTGGGCGGAGTACGAGGTCATCGGCTTCAGCTCGAGCAACGCTCAGAACATCGCCTCGCTGGCGCTGGCCGGGATGGTGCGCCGGGTGCATCCGAGAGCCGTGATCGCCTTCGGCGGCGCCAACTGGCAGGGCGTCATGGGCGCCGAATTGCTCCGCCGATTCCCGTTCGTCGACATCGCGTTCTCAGGCGAGGCCGACCTCTCGTTCCCCGCGTTCCTGCGGGCCCTGGCCGCGGGGCGGTCGCGACCGTACGCCGGCGTCATCTACCGAAGCCCCCGAGGCGCCCGGGCGATCGCGTCGCCGCCGGACCTCATCGACATGAACGAACTGCCCATCCCCGACCACAGCGACTTCTTCATCGCGCGCTCGCAGATGCGGAAGCCTCGCGGCCCGCTTCCCGCGGTCACCCTGGAGACGACGCGCGGTTGCTGGTGGGCGCAACGGCATCCCTGTGGCTTCTGTGGTCTTGACGACGACGAGCGCGTGTTCCGCAGCAAACGGCCTGAGCGCGTCGTGCGCGAGCTGCGCGAGCTCGGCGGCCGCTACGACGGTGGGAGACTGCACCTCGTCGACAACGTGGTGGCGCCTGAGTTCTTCTCGCGCGTTCTGCCGGAGGTCGCCGCGAGACCCCTGCCGATGCCGCTGTTCTTCGATGTTCGCCCCAGCGTATCGCTCGATCAGTTGCGCCTGGTGGGCAAGATCCATGCCGACATCCAACCCGGCATCGAGAGCTTCAGCGATCACGTGCTCGGTCTGATGGGCAAGGGCACGCGCGCCCTCGAGAACATCCGCTTGCTCAAGTGGTGCAAGTCCTGCGGCGTCGTGCCGCACTGGAACCTCATCTACGGGTTCCCCGGGGAGACCGTCGAAGATTGCCAGGCGATGCTCGACCTCCTGCCGGCTATCAGCTTCCTCTCTCCGCCCGACAGCTTCGGAGAGCTGAGCCTCGACAGATACAGCCCGTTCCACCGGGCGCCGCAGGACCATGGGTTCCACGATCTGCGCGCCTTGACTGCCTACGCCTATCTCTACCCCTTCCCCCAGGCCTCCCTGAATCGCATCGCCTACGCGTTCGAGCATGAGTGCGATCCGCCCAGCCTCGACGCGTCGCAGAGACGGGTCTTGAACGATGCGCTGAGCTCATGGCAGCGCCGCTTCACCGGCTCTGCGCTGCTCAAGGTCGAACAGGAGGACGGCTCGTTGTTGCTGCTCGACGAGCGGCCCGACGCCACGCAGCGCCGCGTCGAGCTGGACGAGCTCGAGCAGGCGTTGTACTGCGCCTGCGACGACATCGCGACAGGGGATGCGCTTCACAGCCGGTTCTGGCCGGCGGCGCCCCGCGACGACTCTCTTCGGGCGGCGGTCGATCAGCGGCTGGCGTCGCTGATCCGGCGCCGACTCATGGTTACCGACGGGGACCGCTACCTGAGTCTCGCCGTGTCCGAGCGTCCCGGCTGACACCCGATCTGGGCGAGAAGCCCTTCGCACCCGGCGAGGGCAGGGCGCGCCCCGAGCGTCGCGAACAGGTCGTGGGCGGTGAGTAGAGGCGCTGCCGCCTCGGGCGCTCGGTCGAGCGTAGTCAGGCAGCGAGCCAGACCGAACAGGGCATGCGCCTGCTCAGGGGGTGCGCCCAGGGTCTCCCAGCCCAGCGCGGCCGCCCCATAGCTCTCGACACCGCGTTCGACGTCGCCACGGCTCTCGGCGACGAGCGCGGCGACGGTGATGGCGGCGTACGCGTCGTAGGCTCGCCGCGGCACCAGCTCCTCGACGAGCCGTGAGGCCAGGTCTGCGTCGCCGGCGGCGACGGCGCAGCGAGCCGCCAGAGGCACGTGGTATGCCCACCAGCCCGCCCACGTCATACGGCGCGAGCGATCCTTGCACTCCTTGAGGTGCTCCAGGGCCTCGTCCGGTTGGTGCAGGGCGACGCGTACCATCGCGAGGCTGGTGAGGGCGGCGCTCCGCAGCGCGTCATCGGCCGCCGTGCGTGTTGCTTCCTCGGCCCACACCGCCAGTGGCTCGGCCGCGGCGCTGTCGCCCAACGACGTGAGCAGCGCTGCCTGCACCGAGCGCGCCGACTGAAGGTCGTAGTGGTCACCGCGTCGCTCCAGAACCTCGCCCAGTTCGCGCGCTTCGGAGAGGGCGGTGTTCCACGCGCCGCTCTGGAAGAGGTCGAACAGCCGGTTGGTACGAAGGTAGCAGATCGCCGCCTCATCGCCGCGCCGGGCGGCGAAGTCGAGGCCCTCGTTGCGGATCGCGAGCGCCGCCGCAGGCCCCTCGTGCAGCAGCGTCGCGTCGGCGAGGTTGCAGAAGTGCTGACCTACCTCGTGTCCACGCCCTTGCGTCTTGCTGAGCGAGACGGCGAGGCGCATGTCTTCCAGGCCGCCGCGGTCGCCGAGCTCGCAGCGGGCGAGCCCGCGGCTCTCAAGCGCCTCGGTCGACGCGGGCACGCGCAACTGCGCACAGAGGGCCAGGACCCTGTCGGCCGTCGCGATGGCCTCGGGATAGCGTCCGCGGACCATGAGCCGGTCGTGGATCATGATGTTAAGGACGGCGATCGTCTCGGCCGACGGACCGTCGGCGTCAAGCAGCGCCAGCGCCTCGTCCAGGTCCACAAGGTGGGCACGTACCTGGTGCACCTGCTGGAGGTGGACGAGCTGCGGAATGGCGAGGGCGGCCGCCCGCTCGTCACCGGCGGCGCGCAGGGCGGCCCACCCCTCTTCCATCACCGCGGACGCCTCCTCGAAGCGTCCGCTCTGGGTCAGCGTGTCCGCCCACGCGACCAGGAGGCGAGGTCGGTCGCGGCATTCCTCGGGCGCGAGGTCGAGGGCGCGGCTGTAGTAGCGCTCGGCCGACGCCACGTCAAGGCGCAGGGCACGATCGCCCGCGAGCGCAAGCGAGCGGATGGTCGGCCCCAGCACGCGGTCGGCAAGCAGGGTCTCGCCCGTGGCGCGCGCAAGGTCAAGCGCCGTGGAGTAGTGGTGGGCGACGATCTCGGCGATCTCACCGAGATCGTCGCCCACGGTCGTCTCGATCCAGCGTGCCGTGACTTCGTGCTTGGCGGCGCGCACGGCGCGCGGCAACTGCTCATAGGCTACGCCTTGAGTGACCGCGTGCCAGAACTCAAACTCCGGCTCGCCCTCGACCGATGATCTGCGGACGGGGCGCACCAGCTCTCGTTTCGTGAGCTCTCGCAGGGCCTCCGCGACCATCACCGACGTGTTCCCGCCGATGGTCGCGACGGCTCCCACCCAGAAGCGCCGGCCCACGACGGAAGCGTTTGCCAAGGTTTCTTTGTGGTTCAGCTTGAGGGCGTCCAGGCGGGCGGCGATGAGCGCCTGGAGGGACTCGGGGAGTGCCGCGCCGGCGGGCGGTGCGCTCGCAGCGTGGCTCTTCGGCTCGCCCGGCGGCGGCCGCTCTTCCAGGAAGCGCACGCACTCCTCGGCATAGAGCGGGTTGCCACCCGAGCGCTCGAGGATCGCCGCGCCGAGGTCCGGCGCCATCTCGGTGCCTACCAGCGCTTTGACGAGGAGCTCGGTGTCGTGCGCGGTGAGCGAAGCCAGGTCGATGCGCGTCGCTCGGGATTCTCCGGCCATGAAGCCCTGATGCGCTTCGGAAAACTCCGGACGCGCGGTGCCGAGGACGAGCAGAGGCACACGATCGGTTTGGTCCATGAGGTGCTCGAGAAAGGCCAGCGTGCTCGCGCTCGCCCAGTGCAGGTCCTCGAAGACGAGCACTGTGGGACGCGCGCGTGCCAGACCTTCCAGGAACTGGCGCCAGGCAGCGAAGTTCTCCTTCTCGTCGGCGGGGACCGACTCGAGGCCGACAAGCGGACGAAGGCGGGCTTCGAGCCAAGCGCTGTCGGGGCCGTCGGGGAGGACCCGGACGAGCTTCTCCTGGATAACCTCCGGGCGGTCGGAGTCGACGACGCCCGCGTGTGACTTGACGATCTCGCCCAGCGCCCAGAACGCGATGCCGTCACCGTACGGCGGGGAGCGGCCCTGACGCCAGGTGATAACGCCGGGGCGTTGGTCGAGACGGCGAGCGAGCTCGAAGACGAGCCGCGACTTGCCGATGCCCGCCTCGCCGATCAGCAGCGCGAAACGGGGCTGAGCAGAGGTAACGACCTCGCGCCAGAGTCGGTCGAGCAGGTGGAGCTCCGCCCTGCGACCGACCATGATGGTTGAGAACCGGGCGGTCAGGTCGATACCGAGGCTCGCGACCGCACCCCGCACGAGCCACGGCTGCACCGGCGCCTGTTTGCCCTTGAGGCACACCATCGGCAGAGCCTCAGCGATGAAGGCGCCGCCGACTGCCGAGTGAGTGGCATCTCCGACCACGACGCCCATCGGCGGCGCGATCGCCTGCAATCGCGCCGCCGTGTTGACCGCGTCGCCGGCCAGGAAGCCCTCGCCGGAGCTCGGGTCGACGTCGAGACGCACGAGCGCCTCGCCGGTGTTGACGCCGATGCGGACGCGCACGGGCCGTTCGGCAAGTGACGGCAGCGACTCGGCCGCGTTCACGATGCGCAAGGCGGCATGGACGGCGCGTTCGGGGTCGTCCTCATGGGCTTGGGGCACGCCGAACACGGCAACGACGGCGTCTCCGATGTACTTCTCGACGACCCCGCCGAAGCTCTCGACGCAGCGCCGGGCCAAGGCCGCGTAGGCGCGCAGGGCACGGTCCACGTCTTCCGGGTCGGCGGCCTCGCAGGCCGCGGTGAAATCCACGACATCGCAGAACAGGGTCGTGACGATGCGCCGTTCCTCTGGGTGCGCGCGGCGCCGCTGCAGCGACGCGCCGCACTGCGGGCAGAACTTGAAGTCACCGGGGCACTCAGCGTGACAGGAAGGACAGGTCAGCACGCGGAGACCTCGCGCAGTTCACGGCGGACCGCGAGCGCCGCGCGTGACCAAGCCCATGGCGCCGGGCTGGACGCGAACGTGGACTCCATGCTCCCTCCAGACGCGGGCCGCTTCGGCACCTGAGCCGACCTCCTGTGCGTACTATACGACTCCACCTGCTCACTCCCCAGTGCCCACATGGCGGGGCGACCGGCGGCGCCGAGACAGCATCGCCGCACGCCTCGCGAGAGCACGCCTGTGCTAGCATGCGCGCATGACGAGCGAGTCGACGACCTTCCTCTTTTCGGGCTACGCGCGCCTGCCGCAGGACGTGAGCCATCAGGCGATGTACAAGCGCGTCGGCGTGGTGCTCGAGGCCGACCAGGCCGGCGTGGTCGTCTCCTGCAGCACCACCCTCATGATGGTGTCCGCCGACCAGTTCTTTCAGCGGCTGCTCGTCGGTCGCAACGTGCTCTCCGAACGCCGCGCCATCGAGGCGCTGGTGCGCTACCGCTACCGCGGCCACTCCCAGGGCGCCCTCGTCTCGGCGCTCCACAAGATCTTCGAGGCCGTCGACCAGAGCCCGCTGGTGCTCGGCGACGCCACGGCGCCTCTGCCGGGCGCGGGTCACCCGGGAGACTGCCCTGAGACTCACGGGTAGGCCGCGGGCCTGAGCGGGCGCGGGCGGCTGCGCCCGCGCGCCGACGCCAGGGTTGCCCTTCGCCATCCGCATCCGCCCCCTCTCTTTGCCGCGTGCCGAATCACCCGATGCGGGTGAGGAACGCGTCGCCGCGAACGCATACGGTCCCTGTGAGGTCGTCGTCCACGCAAGGCAGGGGGCGTCATGAAGCCGGACTCTCACATCGCCAACCGTCGTGGCATCATCCTTGCCCACGGGGCGACATCGCGCGCCCCGCGCGTCTGCGTCGATTGTCGCCACGCGCAGTGCTTCGCGCTGCAGTCGTGCGTCTTCTGCACGCTCCCCGAAGGGCTGCGCGTCGGACAGGTGATCGGCGCCGGTCAGCCGGCGTGCGGGCGGTTCGCCCCGAGGACCTGACGGCGGACCGTTTCCGTTCCCGGCTCGCGAGGCGGGCGTCGCTACCGACGGAGCTCTCGCCGCCGCGCACGTGACCCCGCTCCTGCGGGGCTGCGCGCCCACGCCGCACCACCCCCGCTATGCACCCCGCGCGCGCCACGAAGGCCCGCGTGCCCCGCGCGCGCGCGCCGTCGCGGCGCAGCGGCAGTCACCCCAAAAGGGTGATGCCCGGGCTCCGGGCGCGCCGTAGGTTTGTTCCCGAGAGGCTCCGTAACTCGGGAGGGGAGGCGTCACGAACCGGGACTTCCGCAGCATCAGCTTCGTCGCCGGTGCCCACGCCCGTCTGACGGGACCCGACACGGCCGGCGAGCAGCTGGCACCCGTCAGCTCGCCGGCCGCCGCGCGGCGGTGTTGCCGACCCGGCGACGCATGGCATGTTGACATTCTTGCGCTCGAGGTCGTAGAAACCATCACAAGCTGCGCGAGAGCGACGGCGCCCCAGGAGATCGAGATCCGGCGGACGATTCATGCGGTCACCTCAGTCCGGCGGGGAGTCAATGGTGAGACCGGCCTTCACGGCCGGTCTGCCTGCTTAAGGACGCCGGCTCGCGCTGTGGAGGAGCCTATGACGTGATCTGGCGAGGCGTCATCGACGCCACATTCTTCTGGTCCGCGCGGCTCACGACGTCGCCGCGCCATCACCGCTGTGTCACCGGAGGGGGTAGCACAATGAAGGTCCATCGATTTCGAGCGGCGGGACTCGCCGTGTTCACCGGCCTCTGCGTCGTCATGCTGGCGGCGATGTTGCCCGCGGCGGCGCGCGCCGATACGCCCACCTACCAGTTCTTGCGTCAGTACACGACGGCCGGCTTTGGGATGCCGGAGGGGATCGCGGTGGATAGCGCCGGCAATGTCTATGCGGCCGATCAGGACGGTGGAGTCAACAAGTTCGACCCCAGCGGCAACTACCTCTTGACGATCGGCAGTCAGGGCACCGCAGGTGCTGAAGGGCAGTTTCGGACGCCTTGGGGCGTCGTCGTGCGAGGCAATGAGCTGTGGGTGTCCGATATCGACCCCCGGGCGAATTGCATCCAGGTCTTCTCGCTCGATGGGACCTTCGTGCAGAAGATCACCGCGAGCTGGCTTGCTGACCCGACCCTCTGGCAACCGACCGGCATGGCCGTTGACGGGGCCGGACACGTGTGGGTGGCTGCCTACGGCAGCACGAAGTCCGTCGACGAGCTCGACTCCACTGGCGCCTACGTGAGCTCATTCACGTGTTCGTCCTTTGTCGACCCCTACTGGCTGGCTCTTGATGAAGA
The DNA here is from genome assembly GCA_903862845.1 of uncultured Thermoleophilia bacterium. GTDB lineage: Bacteria > Actinomycetota > Thermoleophilia > UBA2241 > UBA2241 > CAIXSE01. Next base: position 24,275 of record CAIOZS010000235.1, on the reverse strand, counting down.
CGGCAACGTGTACGTCTGTGACGATGCTGCGAGCGCTGTCTCGAGGTGGCAAGGCTGCGTGTTCAAGTTCACGAGCACGGGCGCGTCGCTGGCGACGTGGGACCCCCTGCCCGCCCTCCCTGGGAAAACCACCAACAGTTGCGGTGGGATCGCCATCGACCAGGCCAGCGGTCTCGTCTACGTGGCCGACCAATACAATGGCTGGGTCGACGTGTTTACGGAGGACGGCGCCCTCGTCACCCAGTTTGGCACATCTGGCACTGACGACGGTGCAGCCCCCGGCGAATTCTATATGCCGTGGACGGTGGCGGTCGGTCCCGATGGGACGGTTTACGTCGGCGACGGGCAGCCGTCAGGCCACGACGGCCGCGTAGAGGCGTTCACTCCGGCGTCCGCGCCTCCGGACAGCACGGCGCCTGCCATCGACTGCAGCTTGTCAGGTCCCACCGGCGTGAACGGAGCGGAGACCGGTTGGTTCATCGGACCGGTCACGGCCCACCTGACGGCCAGCGACCCGGACGACGCCGTCGACCGCATCGACTGGATACTCTCACGCGGAGAGACGGAGCTCGCCTCCGGGACCACCGAAGGGGCGACCCTCAACCTGGCGGTGCCCACGCCCGGCGATGGCCAGTACTCGCTCGTCTCCATGGCGACCGATTCCAACGGGCACTCCTCCGAGTGGAACGAAACCGGGGTGCAGATCGACTCGGCTGCTCCGGAGAGCCAGATCTTCCCGCCGGACCTGGAGCACTCGTCGATCTGGTACGACTACACGCCACTTCAGATGGAGTTCTGGTCGGTCTTCGAGCCGTGGCCGCTGGCGGCCTACAGCTGGAACCTCGATCTCTCCGGCCTCGACCGAGTCGAGTACCAGATCGACCCCGCCACCCCGCCGGCTGCGGCAGCGTGGCAGCAGTTGCCCAACATCGCGCCGTACTGGCCGGAGCACGGGCTCTTCGCGGACGTGAGCGGCGAGGGCCTGCACACGGTCATCGCCCGCGCCGTCGACGTCGCGGGCAACGTCGAGAGCCCGCCCGTCACGGTGGACGTGGGCATCGACCTCTCGGCCCCGAACCTGACGGTCACCACGCCGGCCGAGGGCGCCCACTACAAGCTCGGCCCTGACCCGACGGCGGTGTGGAGCGCGAGCGACCCGCTGTCCGGCGTCGACTGGGATGCTTCGACGCCGGCCGAAGGCACCTTCGACACGTCCTCCCTTGGCGCCAAGACCTTCGAAGTGACCGTGTACGATTGGGTCGGACACGTGACGACGAAGACGGTCAAGTACGTGGTTGAAAACGGACCGGCGATCACCCTGCCCCTGCCCACCACGCCGCTCGGCGCCACGCAGCCCCTCGCCGAGACGTTCGCCGACGCCCAGGCGGGCAACAGCGACGCTCTCATGGGTGACTCGACGATCCGCTTCTCGGTGCCGGGTGCCGCCGAGAGCCAGGTCACAGCCAAGTTCAAAGCGGTTACGGACACGATGCCACTGCCCATCGTGGACAGTGGCTGGACGCTGCTCGCCAAGCAGTACGACGACGTGAGCCAGGAGTTCACGACCCAGGTCAAGTGTCCCACGCCGGGCATCTACGCCCTGTGGATCCACGCCACCGTGGGCGGCGCGTCCTCCGACATGATCCGCTACTACCGTGTGCAGTACGTGAGCCCCGGGCTGCAGCAGCCGGTCAACCTCGACTGCACGTCGATCTTCAACGGCAATCAGACGGTCCCGCTGAAGATCAAGATCGTGGACGGCGCCGGGCGGCCCGTCACCGGCCTCGACGTGAGGCTCGACGTCCTCGGCCTGCACACCGGCCTCCAGGACGACGCCGGCACCAGCGAAGTGGTTCCGGTCGGGTTGCAGCCCACCTCGTCGATGCGCTTCGTGTACGACGGCAACGGCGTCTACCACTACAACTTCAGCTGCAAGGACCTGCCCTCGCTGATCCCCGGCTGGGCCACGGCCAAGCCGGGGTCGATGACCGTGCGGTTCGCGGTCAGTGCGAGGCCGGCGGTTGCGGGCGCCGCCGGCAAGACGGCGCGGGCGGCCTCGTCGAGCACGTCCAGGACGGGCACCGACGTCTCGTTCATCAGGGTGCGCTGGTGAGTGTGGCCTGAGGCCACCAGTGCCCGGACGAGCGCAGGCGGGCGGGGGAGGCGTGAGCCTCCCCCGCCCGCCTCCCGCGCCATCCGGCTGACATTCTCCGCGCATCCGTTGCCGTACCTACCCCGGCTCGGCTACAGTGCGGGGGGGGAGGGAAGCCATGACGCAGCGGGGTCATCGGTACGGCATTTCGACCTGCGACCGGCGCGACAGATCGCTGCGCCGCAACGGCTCGACCTGGCCGTCTTCCCCTCGCGTTTGCGGAGGCCTCCCGTGCTGACCTGCTCCTTCTGCGACGCAGAGAGCCCGGACGGCTTCAAGTTCTGCCCGCACTGCGGATCGCCGTTCGCGGCCAAGCGTCTGCTGCCCGAAGAACGCCGGCTGGTCACCACGCTGTTCTGCGACATCGTCAACTACACCGCCGCATCGGAGGCCTCCGACGCGGAAGACGTCGATCGCATGCTGCGCGAGTACAACCGCATGGCACGGCGCGTGGTCAACTCGTGCGGCGGCGTCGTGGAGAAGTTCATCGGCGACGCCGTGGTGGCCGTGTTCGGCGTGCCGGTGGTGCACGAGGACGATGCGGAGCGCGCTGTGCGCGCCGGCCTCAGGCTCGTCCAGGAGATGCGCGATCTGACGCCGCTCGGCGGCGAGCCGCTGCGCGTGCGCGTGGGCGTCAACACCGGCGAGGTGTACGTGCGCCTCAACGTGGACCCGGACTCGGGCGAGACCTTTCTCACCGGCGACGCCGTCAATACGGCGGCGCGGCTGCAGGGGGCGGCGCCGCCGATGGGCGTGGTTGTCGGGATGACGACACAGGCGCTCACGGCTCGAGCTTTCGACTGGGAGCAGCTCGAGCCCATCGCCCTGAAAGGCAAGGCAGAACCCGTGCCGGCGTGGCTGGCCACGGCAGCCAAGGCACGCACGGGGGCGGAGTCCGCGCGCGACTACGCCACGCCGTTCGTCGGGCGCGAGCGCGAGCTCGCGCTGCTCAAAGGGCTGTTCGAGAAGGCGACCGCGTCGCACGCCGCGCAGTTCGTGCTTCTCGTCGGTGAGCCCGGCATCGGCAAGTCGCGCATCCTCAGTGAGCTCTCCTCGTACATCGACGACTACCCCGACGTCGTCAGGTGGCGCCAGGGAGGTTGCCCCCCCTACGGCGAGGGCGTCACCTTCTGGGCGCTGGGCGAGATCCTTAAAGCAGATGCCGGCATTTTCGACTCCGACGACGCCGGCACCGTGGTCGCGAAGCTCGACGAAGTGCTGCCCGAGGGCCCAGACCGCGAATGGTTCCGCCAGCGCCTGCGTCCGCTTCTCGGCCTCGAGTCTCAGCCTGCGTCGCGCGACGAGAACTTCACCGGCTGGCGGCGCTATCTTGAGCACATCGCGCGCGCGCACACCACCGTGCTCGTATTCGAAGACCTGCACTGGGCCGACGAGGCGCTGCTGGCCTTCCTCGACGATCTCGCGGAGAACGTCGGGGAGTCCCCTCTTCTGGTCGTCGGTCTCACCCGCGCGGACGTGTTTGAGCACGCTCCCGACTTCGCCTCGGGCTCGCACTGGACAGAGCGCATCGACGTGCCGCCGCTCTCGACGCGCGAGACCACAAAGCTGGTCTCCGGATTGCTGGAGGTGGTGGCGCTGCCGGCCGAGGTGCAGGACGTCGTCCTCGAACGCGCCAGCGGCAATCCGCTGTACGCCGAGGAGTTCACGCGGCTGCTGATCGACCGCGAGCTGCTCGAACCCGCCGCCGACGGCCTGCGGCTCAGGAAGGGCGCGCAGATTCCGCTGCCCGACTCGATGCAGGCCTTGATCGGCGCCCGTCTCGACCAGCTTCCGCTGGAGCACAAGGCGATGCTCGCGGACGCGGCGGTCGCCGGCCGCTCGTTCTGGACCGGCGTGGTCGAGGCGCTTGGCGGGAGTGATGGCGCGACTGTCGCCGCGGGGCTGCGGGCCTTGGCCGGCCGGCGCCTGGTGCGGCCCGTGAGGGCCTCGTCCTTCGCGGGCGAAGCGGAGTTCATGTTCTGGCACGGGGTCGCGCGGGACGTGGCCTACCAGCAACTGCCGCGCGCCGCGCGCGCCACCAAACACGCCGTCGTGGGCGGCTGGATCGAGGCCAAGGCAGGCGACCGGGCGGCGGACATGGCGGAGCTGCTCGCGCACCACTACGCGACCTCGCTCGAGCTCGCCAGGGCGTCCAGGGCCGAGGAGCTGGCGGCGAAGGTGCTGGATCCCGCCGTGCGCTTCCTGTCGCTGGCCGGCGACCGCGCCATGGGCCTGGACGTCGCCGCCGCCGAGCGGCACTACGGGCGCGCTCTGGAGATTGTGCCTCAGCAGGCTGAACGGCGGCCGCCGCTGCTGGCTCGCTGGAGCGAGGCGCTGCAGCGGCGCGGACGCTTTCGCGAGGCGGCGGACGCGTCGCTGATCGCCATCGACGGCCTGCGTGCTCAGCACGCGACCGCGGCGGCGGCGGCCGTGATGATGCGCCGCTCACTCGCTCTGGACCATCTCGGCGAGCCCTCTGCCCATGAGGTCGCCGCGCAGGCGCTGGCGCTCGCCGACGGCGAGCCGCCGTCCGCCGAGACCGCCACGGTGTACACGGGCCGCGCCGCCGAGCTCGCGGTCCTGGGGGACCACGAGGCGGTGATCGCCGTCGCCGAGCGCGCCATCGAGCTGTCGCAGCGTCTCGATCTGCCGACGCTGGTCCCGGCGCTCGGCTATCGTGGGGGAGCGCGCTGCGACAGCGGCGACGCCGGAGGTCTGGACGACTGTCGCGAGGCGCTCGACGCCGCCAAGGCGCGCGGCCTCGGCTACGACGCCGCCGTGATGGCTTTCAACTACGCGACCTCGCTCTCCCTCTTCGAAGGCCCGGCCGCGGCGCTGCGGTTGCGAAGGGAGGGGCTTGAGGCGGCGCAGCGCCGTGGCGTCGAGCAGATGGCGCTGGCGCTGCGCATGGGCCTGGTCGATGACCTTCTGTGGTCCGGAGAGTGGGACGAAGCGCTGGTCGAGGCGGATGGGCTTCTTCCCGACCTCGAAGAGACGGAGGACGTGCGGGACCTGCTCTGGGTGCGCACCAATCAGCTGCTGCTCCTGGCGTGCCGCGGCGACTACGAGGCGGCTGAGCCCCTTCTCGAGTGGGCGGAGGAAAAGGCCGGCCAGACGGAGGAGCCGTGCGCGGGAGCGTGTGGCCTGCTTGCCGTCGCCGCCGTGCGCATGGGCCTCGGCGGCAGGGCAACGACGCTGGACCTGCTCAGGGCTTGCGGCGAGACGCCTCAGGTGGCGAGCGGTTCCGATTTCATAGCGCGTCTGCCGCAAGCCGCGCGGACCTCCCTGGCGGCCGGGGACGCCGCTCTGGTCGAGGTCCTCCTCGAAGGCGTGGAGCCCATCTATCCGCTCAGCGAGCACGCGCTCGTCACGGCTCGTGCGCTCCTCGACGAAAGCGCCGGCCGGTTGCCGCAGGCGACGGCCGCCTTCGCCGACGCCGCCGCCCGCTGGCGCGGGTTCGGCGTGCCCTACGAGGAGGCCCAGGCGCTGTTCGGGCAAGGGCGCTGCCTGGTGGCGCTCGAGAGAGCGCCAGAAGCGGCAGCGCCTCTCGAGGCCGCGCGCGCGATCTTCGCCCGGCTGGGCGCCAGGCCGGCGCTGGCGGAGGCGGACCAGCTCCTCGCGAGTGCGCTCGTCGGAGGGGCGTGACAGGAGCTCGCGCTGCCCGTCCGTTCAGCGGCAAAGCGGACGTGCGTCTCGTGGACAGAGACGGAGGAAGAGGAGGCAGGGGGTGGCAAGACAGGGGGGCGCTTCGGTGATCGCGATCTTCAGGGCGACCATCCGCAACCGCACGCTGCTGCGCCTCGAGCTCGCCTTCGCGGCCTTCAACGGCGCCGAGTGGGCGGTGTGGGTGTGCCTGCTGGTGTATGCGTACTCGGTGGGCGGGGCCACGGCCGCAGGCGTCATGGCCCTGGTGCAGCTCATCCCCTGCATCTTTCTGGCTCCCTACATCGGCGCCCTGGCCGACCGGCGGCGGCCGGGCCGCGTGCTGCTCGTCGGCTACCTCGTGCAGGCGATCGCCATGACCGCGGTGGCCGTGGCGATCACCCTGGATGCTCCGGCGTGGGCGATCTTCGCTCTGGCGCCGGCGATCAATCTGGGGATCACAGTGCCGCGGCCGGCCCAGTCGGCGCTGCTGCCGAGCATCGTGCGCCGGCCGCTCGAACTGACCGCGGCCAACGTCGTCTCGAGCTGGGCGGAGAACGGCAGCGTCCTTGTGGCGCCGGCGATCGCCGGGGTGCTGCTCGGCGTGGGCGGGCCACAGCTCGCCATCGCCTTTCTCGCGGCGCTCGCGTTCGTCGCCGCGATCCTCGTGATCCCCGTGCCCGGACCGCCGCCCCTCGGCGAAGCCGACGCGGCGGTCTCCCTGACGGCGCAGGTAGGAGCCGGCATCCGCGCCGTGCGCCGCGAGCCATCGGTACGCGTGCTCGTCCTGCTTCTTGGCGCCCAGTACATCCTGGTCGGCGCCCTCGACGTGCTCTACGTCGTCCTCTCGATCTCGGTGCTCGGCCTGGGCGAGTCCGGCGCCGGCTACCTGAACGCGGCCTTCGGCGCCGGCGGCCTCGTGGGCGCCGCGCTGACCGCCGGGCTCGTGGCGCGCCGCCGTCTGGCACCGGCGCTGGGCGCCGGCGTGGTCACGGCGGCGCTCGCCCTCGGCGCCCTCGGCCTCTTCCCGACGGTGATCGGCGCCTTCGCGCTGCTGGCGCTGGCCGGCGTGGGCCGCACCATGCTGGACGTCACGGGCCGCATCCTGCTGCAGCGCGCGGCCCCCCCGGACGTGCTGGCCGACGTCTTTTCGCTGCTCGAGTCGCTGATGAACGTCGGCCTCGCCTTCGGGTCGATCATCGTGCCGGTGCTCGTCGGCCTGAGCGGCGCGCGCGCGGCGCTGATCGGCACCGGCGTCGTGTTCCTCCTCGTCGTCGTCGCGACCTGGCGCAAGCTGCGCGCCGTGGACGCCGCCGCCGACGTGCCGCACGTGGAGATCCGCCTGCTGCAGTCCATCCCCATCTTCGGCAGGCTGCCGGCGCCCCAGCTCGAGGGGCTGGCGCGCGCCCTGGAACCCGTAGAGTACGCCGCCGGCCAGACGGTGATGTGCGAGGGCGAAGAGGGCGACTTCTACTGCGCCATCGCCGAGGGCGAGGTGGAGGTCACCCACGCGGGACGCCCGGTGGCCCGACTCACGCGGGGCGAAGGCTTCGGCGAGATCGCGCTCATCGAGGAGGTGCCTCGCACGGCCACGGTGACCGCCACCCGGCCCACCGAGGTCTACTGTTTGCAGAAGGCGCCGTTCATCCTGGCGCTCACCGGCCACGCCACGGCGAAGAGCACGGCCTCGAGCGTCATCGCCAAGCGGCGCGACGAGTTGCAGGCCGCGGAGGACGGCGCCGAGGGCGCCGTCGGAGTCGAAGGAGGTACCTTGTGAGGATGTCACGCCGGTTCGAGAAGGCCCTGCTCATCGGCTTGGACTGCGCCGTGCCGGGACGCTGGCGCAAGTACGCCGAAGCCGGCCTGCTGCCGGCGGGGCAGCGCCTGCTGGCGGACGGCTGCTTTGCTGCCGAGTGCCTGCCCACGATGCCCACGCTCACGACGACGAACTGGGCGACGATCGCCACCGGCGCGTGGCCGGGCACGCACGGCGTGACCGATTTCAACCCCTACCGGCTCGGCGACAGCATCGGCGGCAGCCCGCAGGGCTTCGACGCCCGCGACGTGCGCGCCGAATTCGTCTGGGAGGCGGCGGTCCGGGCCGGCCTTGACAGCATCGTCGTCAACTGGCCGGGGAGCTGGCCGCCGCGCGAGGCGCCGGAGGAGCAGCGCATGGGCGAGGCCGCGGACGCTCGTCGCCGGGTCGGCGCGGAGCGCCCGGCCGGCGCCGCGGCGCCGGGCCGCCTGACCCTCGTGGGCGGTGCCGGCATCGAGCTGAACGAGTGGCGCATCGGGCTGCCCGGCATGGAGCGCCGCGTGGCGCTCGCCTCCGAGCAGCGCTTCTCGACGCGCGACGAGCCGCGCGCCCGGCGCGTCACGCTTCCGCCTGACGGCGAGCCCTTCGAGCTGCCGCTCGCCTTTCGCGACGCCTACGACAAGGTTCACTCCGAGGTGACCCTCGCCTGCCGGGTGGTCGCGCGCGGCGACCGGCCCGCCGTGCGCTTCTCGCTGACGGGCGACGGCGAGGCGCTCGCCGAGCTCGCCGCCGGCGAGTGGAGCGCGCGCCTCGAGCTGCCGCTCGCGGTGGGCGGCGGAACGGTGCTCGGCCTGTTGCGGCTCAAGCTCCAGGAGCTTGAGCCCGGCGCCGGCCTCTTCCGCCTCTACGTCACCGATATCTGCCGCAATTCCTGGCTGGAGAAGCCCGCGGGCGTGCTCGGCGATGCGACCCGTTTCGCCGGCCTGCCGACGCCGGGCGTCGGCTGGGACTCGCTCGGCCTCGGCGCTATCGATCTCGAGACCTTCGTCGACCTCACCGGCATGGCCACCGCTTGGCTCGCCGACGTCTGCGCCGCGCTGGTCGCCGAGCGTCCCTGGCACCTGTTCTGCGTCCACTTCCACGCCATCGATTCGTTCTACCATCTGTGCTCGGCGAAGCTCGACGAGAGAGCGACGCCGGACGCCGACGAGCGCCGGCGCTACGAGGCCGCGGAGATCGCCGTCTACCGGCAGCTCGACGATGCCGTCGGCCACATCCTGGCCGCCGTGGGCGCGCCGGCGCTCACCGTCCTCGTGTCCGATCACGGCGCGACGCCGCACGGCCCGCCGCTGCCACTGCGGCGCATCCTGGCGGGCGCGGACCTGCTGACGGCGGAGGACCGCGGCGGCCGCGACCTCGGCGACATCGATTGGCAGCACACGCTCGCGGCGCCCCAGGGAAGCTGCTACGTGCGGCTGAACGTGAAAGGGCGCGAGCCGCAGGGCATCGTCGCGCCCGACGAGCTCGTGCCGGTCCGCGAGCGGGTGCTGAGAGCGCTGCTCGCCTATCGCGTCGCAGAAACCGGCGTCTGCCCGTTCAGCCTGGTCGTCGCCAAGGAAGACGCCGTCGCCCTGGGCTTGTACGGCGACGGCGTCGGCGACGTCGTGTACGCCGTGCACCCCGAGTATTGCGAGGAGCACGGCCAGATGCTTCCTCAGGCCCGGATGGCAGCGGGCGCCTGGGGCATGCCTGCTCTCTGCCTGTTCTCCGGCGCCGGCGCCAGGTCCGGGCACGTTGTCAGGGACCCGGCCTCTCTCACCGACGTGGCTCCCAGCATCTGTGACGCACTGGGGATCCCGCCGCCGCTGCAGGCAAACGGCAACTCGCTGTCGCAGCTCTTCACGCGCTGACCGCCGCGGCGAAAGGGCAGGGCGCTGCGCCGGCGTCGAGCGAGGCGTCAGCCGGATCACCCGAAGCGGGTGAGGCGCGACCTCCGCCCCTGACGACAGCCTGCGTGGCGAGAAGAGGACTTGGCAACGTAGGGAGGGACCATGGCTGCCACGCTGAGCATGCGGTTCCAGAGCGAGCAGATAGATGTGGAACGCCCCTCGGCGCGTTCCCAGAAGCTGCACGTGTGCGCGGAGTGCAAGTACGCGCAGCTCTTCGCGGTGCAGCCGCGGGCAGTGTGCACCTGCCCGGGCGGCGCCTCGGCCGGCAGGGTCCTCTTCGCCGGCCGGCCGGCGTGCGCGGACATGTCACCGCGCGAAGGCGAGCGGCTCGTTCTTTCGATCTGCGCGCCCGGCGTCACGGCGACGTACGCGCGCTTCATCGGCACGACGTCGCGCGACAACTAGCGCGACTCCCGGACGCCGGCGCGTCCACCGGGGCTGGTCTTCGGCGCGCCGCACGACGGCCCCTCGCCACGGTGACTGCTTCGGTCGCCGTGGCGAGGGGCCGTCGTGCGCGTATACTCACGGAGTTGCTACCAGTTGCCAGGGAGGGAACGGTGACGGCAGGCAAGGCACCAGGCGGCAGTATCGCCGCGCGCGCTACCACGCGCCGAAGCGCCGTGCCCGACGCCCCGACCGCCGGCTGGCCGGCCAAACTGCGGTCCCCCAGGGCGCGCATCCGCTCTGTCGCACGGCGCGCCCTCCTTGAGGCACTCGCGGCCGCCCCCGAGCCCCTTGTCCTGATGTGCGCGCCGGCCGGCACCGGCAAGACCACCACGCTCCGTCAGTGGACCGAGGCCGACGCGCGTCCCACGGCGTGGATCCAGCTCGATTCGTCGGACGACGACCCCGTCGTCCTTCTGATCTACCTGGCAAGGGCGCTGAGTGCGATCACCCATGGAGACCACGGCGTGGAGGAATTACTCCGCCTCGCGGTGCCGCCGGTGAGCGAGCGGGTGCTGCCCATGCTCGCCGACGTATTGGCCGCCGCGCCGCCGTTCGTGCTGGTGCTCGACGACGCGCACCTGCTGCAGAGGGCAAAGTGCTGGGACGTCGTGGCCTTCGTCTTGCTCAACCTGCCTCCGGGCGCCCAGCTTGTGCTCGGCACGCGCGCCGACCCGCCGCTCCCGCTGGCCCGCCTGCGGGCGTCCGGCGAGCTGGTGGAGCTCCGCGGACGGCAACTCGCCCTCGACCACGCGGAGGCCGCCGAGCTCGTGCGCCTGCACGGCTGCGCGGCCGACGAAGCGGTCGTGGACGCCCTTCTCTCGGTCACCGAAGGCTGGGCCACCGGCATCCATCTGGCCTGCCTGGCCGCGGGAGGGCGCCCTCTCGAGGAGTGGCTGCCGCAGATCCGTGGCGAGCGCCGCGAGATCGCCGCCTACCTCACGTCCGAGGTCCTCGACGGGCAGCCCGCCGACGTCCAGGACTTTCTGCTGAAGACATCGGTGCTTGCGGACCTCACGCCTGCGCTCTGCAAGCACCTCACGGGGAGGGACGACGCCGGCGAGCTCCTGGAGCTCATCGCGCGTCAGGAGCTGTTCGTCGTCCCGCTCGGCGACGACGGGCACCAGTACCGCTACCACCACCTGTTCGCCGAGATGCTGGAGGCCGAGCTCGAAGCGCGCCACCCCGGCGAGCGCGACGAATTGCACCGCATGGCCGCGAGCTGGTACGCGGGGCACGACGACCCCGATGCCGAGGTGCGCCACCTGCTGGCGGCCGGCGCAAGCGCCGCCGCCGGGGACGTCGTCGCGGCGGCTTGGCCGGGCATGTGGAACCGTGGCCAGTCCGAGACTGTGAGACGCTGGCTGGAGTCGTTCGACGACCGCCAGGTGCTCGGTCATAAGGCGCTGACGCTGACCGCCGGCTGGGTCTACACGGCGCTCGACGACGGCAAGCTCGGCGAGCGCTGGGGCAGGGCGGCCTGCGGTGCGCCCATGGACGACGAACCGTCTCCCGACGGCGCCGCCTCGCTGCGCTCCTCGCAGGCGCTTCTTCGCGCCACGATCGCGGCGGACGGGGTGCGCCGTATGCGCGAGGACGCGGAGCTCGCGGCGAGCCTGGAGACGGCGTCGGGGACGAGCTGGTTCGCCGACGCACAGGTCACCCTCGGCGTCGCGCGCTGGCTCTCGGGATCCGCTCAACGCGCGCTTCACCCGCTGGCGGTCGCCGCGCGGGAAGGCTCCGTGTACAACCCGTCGGCGGAGCTCGCCGCTCTCGGGTACCTGGCGCTCATCGCCGCCGACGAGACCGAGTGGGAGACCGCCCAGGAGTACGAGGCACGGGCGACTGCCCGCCTGGCCGAGCTCGGGTTCGGCACCCACCGGCGCTGCCTGCCCATGCTGCTCGCGCGGGCGAAGCTGCTGGCGCGCCTGCCGGACGCGGACGTGGGCGCGGCCACGGCGGACGTCGACCGCCTGCTGGAGCACATGGTCCCTCACCCTTGGATGGGCCTACTGACGCATGTTGTGCTGGGAGAGGTGGCGGTCGAACGTCGCGACACGCTCGCGGCTGGGATGCACGCCTCGGCGGCCGCGGCCCTGCTCGCGCGGTACCCCGACGCGGGCATCCTGCGGCGCCGCGCCGAGCGCCTGCGCGGCGCCGTCGAGCGCGCCCGCGTGACCGAGCCGCTGACTCCCGCGGAACGCCGCGTGCTCGAGCTGCTGCCCACGCACCTCACGGAGTCTCAGATGGCAGAGCAGCTCTTCGTGTCGCGCAACACCGTGAAGTCGCACCTCAAGGGCGTCTACCGCAAGCTCGAGGTCTGCTCGCGGGCGGAGGCTGTGCGGCGCGCCCGCGAGAGCGGAATGCTGCCTCTCGAGTGATGCCGGACGGGGCGCGATGAGTCGACCGAATAGACCATACAAGAGGGGCACGCGAAGATGGACCGCGGGATGAGCGTCTGTCCATCGTGCAAGACAGCGCTGCCCCAGGGCTCGCGCTTCTGCTCGCGCTGCGGCGCGCGTCTGGCCGCGCCCGTCGCGCAGCGGGAAGAGCGCAAGGTGGTCACCACCCTCTTCTGCGACCTCGTCGGTTTCACGGCGATGAGTGAGGTCGCCGACCCTGAGGATGTCGACGTCCTTCTGCGCTCCTACCATGCCGCCGCGCGCCAGGTGATCGACTTGCACGGGGGCACCGTGGAGAAGTTCATCGGCGACGCGGTGGTGGGGGCCTTCGGCGTGCCTGTGGCCCACGAAGACGACCCCGAACGCGCCGTGCGCTCGGGGCTGCGCCTCATCGAACAGCTCGCCGACATGCCGAGCCTCGGTGGGCAGACCTGCCGCGTCCGCGTCGGTGTCAACACCGGCGAAGCCCTCGTGCGGCTCGATGTCGAGCCCGGCTCGGGTCAGGGCTTCGTGGCCGGCGACGCGGTCAATGTCGCCGCGCGCCTGCAGGCGATTGCTCCGCCCATGGGGGTCGTCGTCGGCGAGGCGACCCACGCCCTCACGTCTGGCCTGTTCGACTACGAAGCGCTGGAGCCGGCGGGGCTCAGGGGCAAGTCCGCGCCGGTCGCTACCTGGCTCGCCAAGGCCCCCGTCTTGCGCCGGGGAGTGATGCAGGGCAGTGCCGGCACGACGCGGCAGGTCGGCCGCGATGGCGAGCTTGCCTACCTCGCCAGCCTGTTCGGGAAGGCAGTGGGCTCGTCGTCCCCGCAGGTCGTCCTCATCCTTGGAGATCCAGGCATCGGCAAGACGCGGCTGGTGGCCGAGCTTTGCAGTCACGCAGACGCGCGTCCGGGATTGATCACCTGGCGCCAGGGCCGCTGCCTGCCGTTCGGTGAAGGCCGCACGTTCCGGGCGCTCGGCGAGATCGTGAAAGCGCATGCCGGCATCCTGGAGACCGACGACGGGGTGACGGCCGCCGCGAAGCTGGAGCGCGTGGTTCCGCAGGGACCGGGCAGGGAGTGGGTGGCGAGCCACCTGCGTCCGCTGGTGGGGCTGGAGACATCGTCGGCGGGACGCAACGAGAACTTCGCGGCATGGCTAAGGTTCTTCGAAGGGCTTGCCGCTTCCCGGCCGCTGGTGCTGTGCGTGGAGGATCTCCACTGGGCCGACGAAGCCCTGCTCGCCTTTTTCGAGTTTCTGGCCGTCCACGTCGGCGCCGTGCCACTGCTCGTGGTCGCCACCGCCAGGCCCGAGCTGTTCGCCGGCAGCCCGGCCTTCGCCGCCTCGGGCGGGCGCGTCGCCCGGGTCTGGTTGGAGCGTCTGTCCGACGACGAGACCAGGCAGCTCGTCACGGCACTGCCGGAAGCGGCCGGGGTGCGCGATACGGTGATCGAGGCCATCGTGCACCGCGCCGAGGGCAACCCGTTCTATGCCGAGGAGCTGGCGCGGCTTCTCGACGACACGGCGCCCGGCGACGCCCGGCGTCTGGCGGTCGGCGAGGCCCCTCTGCCCGGGACCGTGCAGGCGGTCATCGCCGCGAGGATCGACGCGCTGCCTGCGGAGAGCAAGGCTTGCCTCGCCGACGCGTCCGTGGTGGGGCACAACTTCTGGTCCGGCGCGCTCCTCGCTCTCGGAGACCGGGACGCCGCCGCCGTGGACGAAGCGCTCCGGGAGCTGCTGTCGAGGCGTCTGGTGCGCCGCGTGCCCGAGTCCTCGATGAAGGATGAGGACGAATTCGCCTTCTGTCACGGATTGGTGGGCGACGTCACCTACAACGGGCTGACGCGCGGCGTGCGCGCGAGCAAGCATGCGGCGCTGGCGTACTGGACCGAAGCGAAGGCCGGGGCGCGCGCCGACGACATGGCCGCGGTCTTGGCGGGCCATTTCGCGGCCGCCGTCGAGCTCGCGCGAACCGCCGGCGATGACGTCCTGGCCGGCCCTCTCGTCGCGCCGGCGGTCCACTACCTTTCGGTGGCCGGCGACCGCGCCATGAATCTCGACGCGGCGGCCGCGCAAGCGCACTATGCGCGTGCCCTCCGTCTCGCCGGGCCCGAGGACGCGGAGCGGCCATCGCTGCTCGCGCGCCTGGCGGAGCCGCTCTTCCAGGCCGCCCAGTATCGCGAGGCGGCCGACGCGCTGAGCGAGGCCGGCCAGGCACTGCTGGCGGCCGGTGACCGGCGTGCCGCCGCGCTCACCCTGGCGAGGCGTGCGGACGTGCTCTACGCGCTCGGCGACCCCGGCGTCAGCGGCCTTCTTGAGGAGGCGCTCGCGCTGCTGGCGGGCGACGAACCATGTGCCGAGATGGCGACCGTTCTCGGGCGGTACGGCAAGGCCCTGTGGTTTGCCGGCAACCCGCGTGCCGGGCTCGAGATGATCAACGAAGCCGTGGCGATCGCGAGGCGTCTCGCGCTGCCCGAGCCCGTCCTGCTGCTGGGATACCGCGGCGGGATCCGCTGCATCCTCGGCGACATCGGCGGGCTCGAGGACTATCTGCACGCGCTGGGTGCGGCGACCTCCCTGGGTCTGGAGCGTGAGTCCGCGCTGCTCGTCTTCAACTACGCCGACGCGCTGCTCTCCTTCGAGGGGCCGGCCGCGGCAGCCGCAGCCCTCCGGGACGGCCTTACGTCGTCCCGGCGCCGCCGCCTCGAAGAGCTTGTTGCGTCTTCACCGTCGGTTCCTGTCGAGGCGCTGGGGCTGAGGGGCGAGTGGGACGCGGAGGCCGCGCGTCGCCTCACCGTGAACCTGATCGAGTCGCTCGGGCTGGTGGGCGAGTGGGGCGAGGCTCTCGCCAGTGCTGCGGAGCTCACCCCCGCCCTGGAGCGCAGCGAGGCGGGGTCGGACCTCGTGATCGTGCGCGCCCAGGAGGCGGTCCTCCGCGTGGCGCAGGGAGAGGCCCAGCTTGCGAGGCACTTCATCGACAAGCTCGAGCACCTGGGGCTGGCCAGCGAGATCCCCTGGATCAGGGCCTACGCCGCGCTGGCCGCCGCGCCGGTGCATCTACGTCTCGGCGAGGCGGGGGCCGCGATGGAGCTTCTGGTCGAGTGGGAGAGCCGGCCGCGGCCGGGCAGCGGGCCCAACTACGTGGCGTACCTGCCCGAAGCCGTGCGCACGGCCCTGGCAGGCGGCGACGCCGGCCTCGCGGCACGCCTCGCGGACGGCATCGAGTCCGTGCTCCCCATCCAGAGGAACGTGCGGGCGGCCACGCAAGGCCTCCTCGCCGAGCGGCGCGGCGAGCGCGAAGCGGCGGCGGCCGCCTTCGCCGACGCCGCTTTGCGCTGGCACGACTTCACGGTGCCCTACGAAGAAGGGCACGCGCTGCTCGGGCAAGGGCGCTGCCTGCTGGCGCTCGGCCGAGCGCCCGAAGCAGCGCCTGCTCTCGCCGCGGCCCGTGAGATCTTCGCGCGGCTCGGGGCGAAGCCGGCGCTGGCCGAGACCGAGGCGCTGTCCGCCGGCTGCTCGCCGCCGGATGACTGAAAGCGCTCGCCGCCGCCGCGGGCGCGCTCCGCACCCGCCGGCGCCTGTCGGGCCGACTTCGCCAAGCACTCTCGGCAGCGAGCATCGCCGGAATGCCCCTGGGGGCCATGGTTTCGGCGCGCCCGCGGAAGGCGATCCTGGCCGATATGGGTCGATCTGCCCTGTCGAGGTCAAGAGCGAACCGGCCGGCAAGCTCAAGAGCATGCACCTGCTTCTCTCCGAGCACCCTGAGTGCGCGCCCGGCTTCGGGGTGTCAGCCGGACCCTGCGCCGAGCTTCCCGAGCAGGGCCTCGTGTTTCTGCCGCTCTACTCTGCGGCCGCCGTCGCGGGCCCGGCCGCGAGCGCCGCGGCCGGGCCGTAGTACAGGCGGCCGGTTCTTCCGCCAACTTGTCGAAACGGCCGGGCTTGCTCCGCCTGCCGGCCGGTGTATCATCACTCTGCTGCACCCATCGCCGCAGCTGAGCGCCGTCTCCGCTCACTGCCCGCAGGCATTGGACCCCCAGCGCACGCTTCGGCGTCCCCTGGGGGTCTTCGTGTTTTCCAGGGAGACACACACTGGTTCCTAAGGAGGGAGCTGCATGGACTTTCGCTACACCACCGAGCAAGAGATGTACCGCCAGGCCATCCGCGAGTGGCTGGTCAAGAACCTCGAGCCGCGCGCCCGCGGCATCGACGAGGCCGAGGACGGCATCCCCAACGACATCACCGCCGGCATGGCCGAGATGGGGATGTTCGGCACCACCATCCCCGAGGAGTTCGGCGGCATGCCGCTGCCCGACGACGAGCGCCTCATCTACGCGATGATCACGATCCACGAGATCGCCCGCGCCGACCTCAGCATGAGCACGCCCGTGTACACGCTGCTCACCATCGGCTGGTCGTACATCATCAACCGCTACGGCACCGAAGAGCTCAAGCAGGAAGTGCTCCCTGCCGTGGCCGCCGGCAAGGCCTTCGCCGGCATCAACACCACTGAGCCCGCCGGCGGCAGCGACCTCAGCGCCATCAAGACCATCGCGCCGTGGAACGAAGAGAAGCAGGCCTTCGTTATGAACGGCGAGAAGGCCTACGTGAGCGGTCCCAAGGAGTGCGAGAAGTGGGGTCCGCCCAGCGGCCACTGCACCCTGGTCAAGACCGATCCCGCGCAGGGCCACAAGGGTATGACCTTCATCTGGGTGCCTGCCCACCTGCCCGGCATCAGCTACACCACGTACAAAGACATGGGCCGCATGGGCCTCAGCACCGGCGGCTGGATCTACAAGGACGTCGAGCTGCCGCGCAAGTACATCCTCGGCGAAGAGGGCAAGGGCTTCTACGTCAACATGGACGGCTTCAACGCCGCCCGCGTGCTCGTGGCCGCCGCCTGCCTCGGCGGCGCCGAGAAGGGCCTCGAGATCAGTGGCGAGTACACCGCCCAGCGCACCACGTTCGGCAAGCCCCTCGGCAAGTGGGAAGGCATCAGCTTCGAGATGGCCGGCGACTGGATGGCCCTCGACATGCTCAAGCTCTACCTGCTGCGTGGCGCCTGGATGATCGGCCAGGAGCACACCAACCCCGGCCAGTTCGGCCGCAAAGAGATCAACAAGATCATCAGCACCTGCAAGTGCCTCAGCCCGACCCTCTGCCACGACATCGCCCGCCACGGGATGATGTACCACGGCGGCTTCGGCTACACCAAGGAGACCCCGCTCGAGATGCTGCTGCGCGGCGTCATGAGCTACGAAGTGGGCGCCGAGGGCGGCCTGATGATCATGCGCGGCATCATCGCCCGCGACGAGTGGGGCGAGACCCACAACCCGTTCAAGGACTGAGCAACCCAGTCTGAGGCTCCCGGGCCGGGCCGCCTGACGGCGGCCCGGCCCGCGGTCGCCGCGGCCGGCAGAGCCGGTCACCGGCGACCGGGGTCGACGAGCAGTGGGGAGAGGTGACATGGAACAAGTCGAATGCATCATCGTCGGTGGCGGCCTCGCCGGCCTGTCGGCCGCGTATGGGCTGGCGTCGGCCGGCGTCGAGGTCATGGTTCTCGAGCGCGGCGACTACTCGGGCGCCAAGAACGTCACCGGCGGGCGCCTGTACGTGAAGCCGATCCGCGGCTTCTACCCCGAGCTCTGGGAAGAGCTTCCTTACGAGCGTCCCATCGCTCGCGAGCTGGTGACGATGATGGGCGACGGCGCCCACACCACCATCGAGATCGCCTCAGACCGCTTCGCCGGCGCCAAGCCGCAGAGTTACACCGTGCTGCGCGCGAAGCTCGACCAGTGGCTCGCCGAGAAGGTCACCGAGAAGGGCGCCATGGTGGTGCCCAACATGAAGGTCGACGAGCTGCTGCGCAAGGACGGCCGCGTCATCGGCATCCGCGCCGGCGGCGACGAGATCGGCGCCCAGGTCGTCATTGTGGCCGAAGGCGTGCTGCGGCTGCTGAGCAGCGAAGCCGGCCTGGCAGCCGAGCCGCAGGCGAAGCACCACGCGCTCGGCTACAAAGAGGTCATCGAGCTGCCCTCGGGCGTCATCGAGGACCGCTGGCATCTCAATCCCGGCGAGGGCGCCGCCCAGTTCTTCATGGGCGCCTGCACCAAGGGCATGATGGGCGGCGGCTTCCTCTACACGAACAAAGAGAGCATCTCGCTGGGCATGGTCGTGGGGATGGAAGACATGCGCCGCCGGCGCGACGGCACGGAGAGCTGGCAGCTCCTCGACGAATTCAAGGAGCTGCCCCAGATCAAGCCGCTGGTCGCAGGGGGCGTCGTGGCCGAGTACTCGGCGCACAGCGTCCCCGAGGGCGGCATCAGCCAGGTGCCCAAGCTCGCCGGCGACGGCTACCTGGTGGCCGGCGACACCGCCGGCCTGAGCCTGAACGCTCTCGTCACGGTGCGCGGCATGGACTTTGCCATCGCCAGCGGCTACTTCGCCGCCGAGGCGGTCAAGAGGGCGAAGAAGGCCGGCGATTTCACGGCCGCCGGCCTCGCGAGCTACGAGGCGTCCTTGCGCAACAGCTTCGTCCTCAAGGACCTCGAGACGGCGCGGGCCATACCGGGTTTCATGGAGAACCCGCGCCTCTTCACGCACTACCCCGTGGCCGTCTCCCGCCTGCTCGAGAGCATCTACACCATCGACGAGCGGCCGCAGGCGGGCCTGTTCAAGAAGGCCTGGAGGGGCTTGAGGCGCGATTTCATGAACGTAGCGACCGTCAAGGACGCCTGGTCGATGCGTAAGATCTGAGAGGAGGAGCCATGCCGATGAAGATCGACGCCAAGCTCGGCCTCGACGTCTTCAAGCTCGACAAGGAGCCGCACATCGTCATCGACACCGACGTGTGCAAGACGGTGTGCACCGACGAAGCCTGCGTCTATGTGTGCCCCGCCGACCTCTACGAGCGCGACGACCAGGGCCGCATGACCGTCAACTGGGAGGGCTGCCTGGAGTGCGGCACGTGTCTCATGTGCTGCGACCACAAGGCCCTGACGTGGAAGTACCCGAGCGGCCCGTTCGGGGTGCAGTACCGGATGAGCTGAAGGCGCGGGCGCATGGGCGGGCGGCCGCCGCAGGCCCGCCGCCCGCACCCCGCGAGCGATGGAGGAAGGTGAAGGCGTGGACATCGTCGTCTGTGTGAAGACCAACCCGGACCTGCAGATGGTCCGCATCAAGAATCGCGAGGCGGTCACCGAGGCCGTGCCGTACAAGATTGGCGACCTCGAGAAGAACGCCCTGCAGGCGGCGGTGGACCTGCGTGCCGCCGCCGGCGGTAAGGTCACGGCGCTGTGCCTGGCCGAGAGCAACCGCAAGGCGGCAGAGGACATCAAGGTAGCCCTGGCGATGGGCGCCGACGAGGCCGTCGTGATCGACGACCCCGCGCTGGCCGCGCCGGACCAAGCGGCGATCGCGGCAGTGCTCGCCGCCGCCGTCAAGAAGATCGGCGCCTGCGACCTTCTGCTCTTCGGCGAGGGCTCCAGCGACAACTACACCGGTCAGGTCGGCGCCCGCGTCGCCGAGCTGCTCGGCCTACCGCAGATCGGTTACGCGCGCAAGGTCGAAGCTGCCGACGGCGCCGTGCGCTGCGAACGCAGCATGGACGACATGATCGAGACCCTCGAGGCGCCGCTGCCGGCCGCGGTCACCGTGGTCAGCGAGATCAACGAGCCCACGATCCCCGGTCTCATGCAAATCATGAAGGCGAAGAGCAAGCCGCTGCAGGTGTGGGCGCTCGCCGACCTCGGCCTGGGCGCGCCGGCGCCGGTGCGCGAGATCGTCAGCAACCTGGCGGAGGAACAGGACCGCAAGAACATCCTGTTCGAAGGCACCGTGGCCGAGCAGGCCGACGCCTTCGTCAATGCCCTCATCAAAGAAGGCGTCCTGGGGAGGTAACGATGGCCGCACTGCTTGTCTACAGCGAGAGAGTCGATACCGCCTGCGAGCTGGTCGCCGGTGGCAAAGAGCTGGCCGCAGCCCTCGGCCTCGGCGTGAGCGCCGTGGCCCTGGGGCCGGGCGCCGGAGCCGCGGCGAGCGCGCTCGCCGCCGCCGGCGCCGACAGCGTGTACGTGAGCGAAGACGCCGCCTTCGAGGGCTGGCCGGCCGACGCCGTGGCCGCCGGCCTGGCACAGATCGTCGAGCAGGCGGGCGCCAGCGTCGTGCTCGTCGGCTCCACGCGCCGCGGCAAAGAGACGGCGCCGCGCCTGGCGCAGAAGCTCGGCGCCGGCTGCGTCAGTGACGTGAGCAGCCTTGTCGTCGAGGACGGCGACCTTGTCGCCGGCCGCTACGCCTTCGGCGGTGCCACCGTTGCTCGCGAGAAGCTCGTCACGGCCGTCAAGGTCTTCGCCGTAATGCCCAAGACCTTCGACGCCGAGGGCGCGAGCGCCGGGGCCGGCACCGTCGTCAGCCCGGCCCTGAGCGTGAGCACCGCGGTAAAGGTCGTCGACCACCGCGCCAAGGAGGGCGACCACGTCAACCTCGACGCGGCACCCTTGATCGTCGGCGTGGGTCGTGGCTTCAACGCCCGCGAAGACCTCGCGCTCGGCGACGAGCTGGCCGCGGCGCTCGGCGCCGTCGTCGGCTGCACCAAGAGCCTCGCCGACTTCGAGTGGCTCGGCGAGGACCGCATCATCGGCCTCTCGGGCGCCAAGACGGCCCCCGACCTCTACCTCAGCGTCGGCGTGTCGGGCCAGATCCAGCACACCGTGGGCGTCTCGGCGGCCAAGCTCATCGCGGCCGTCAACAAGGACAAGGAAGCGCCAATTTTCGCGCTCGCCGACTACGGCATCGTTGGCGATCTGTACGAGGTACTGCCGGCGCTCACCGAGCGCCTCAAGAGCGTGTGACACGCGGGCCGGCGAGTCCTTCCGTCCCGCCGGTCCGCGTCACGCAGAAGCTGCTCCGGGGGCGAGAGACGGCGCCTCCGAGAGCACGGCCGGGGCCGCGCAAGCGGCCCCGGCCCCGTTTTGCTGAGGCCCCAACGCCGTGCGCCGCGTCGAGCAGGCCCAGGTAGAGCACCGGAGGGGGAAGGTCGCCTCGAGCGGGTGTACTTCTCCCTGCCCCGCGGTACGGTGTTCGCGGAGATCGTCGCACCCACTGCGGTCAGCGCCGAAGCGACGGTCAGGACCCTACCCATGTCGCGATGGTGAGGACGCCATGCCACGTGAGCCTGGAGCCGGTCGCCTCCCGCGCCGGCTGGCTCCGATCTTCGATGGACGTGCTCGGCCGGCTTCGGCGGCGAAAACGCTGTGACCGAGAGCTACGACTGGGCCTGGGCCGATCCAGGGCAGCACGAACAGCACGACGATCCACAGCACCCCTGGCGACGAGGGACATGCCCTTCCGCGACAGGATGTCGATGAAGAGGTAGATCAAGAACGCCGGCAGGCCGAGCCTTTGCCTCGCTACAGCCAGGTGATCTCGCCTGACCTGATGTCATACTCTGCGCCGACGATCCCGAGCTTGCCCTCGTGGACGAGCTCCTCAAGGATCTTCGAATGCTCAACCGCCTTCGTCTGCAGCTCGACGTTGAGGAGCACGGACTTGGCCGCCAGGTCTGCTCCGGTCGCGCCACCGGCCTTCGCCAGGGCTACGGCCGGCTCGATGCGTCTGACGATCGCCGCGATGTCTCCCGGCGCCTCGCCGCCTTCGACAGCCGCGCTCACTGCTCCACACTCCGTGTGACCCATGACCACGACGAGGGGGGCATGCAGATGCTCTGCGGCGTACTCGACGCTGCCCAACGTCACGGGGTCGATCACGTTGCCCGCGACGCGGACCACGAAGATGTCGCCGAGCGCTTGATCAAAGATGAGCTCCGGTGGAACACGTGAGTCGGAGCATGTGACGATGACGGCGAACGGCGTCTGTCCCCCGGCGAGCTCATCGCGACGGCTCTGCGACAGGTCCTTTGGCAGGATCGAGCCCGAAACGAAGCGCGCGTTCCCGTCCTTGAGCAACGTCTCCGCCTCGACAGGCGACGTGATCTCGGTGGGCCGGGTGTACACCGCCGGAGAAGCGCTCGCGCTCGCCGTGGCGCTCGCCGAGGTCGCCGGCGACGAACAGCCGGTCAGCAAGATGGCGAGCGCCGCGGTCACCAGGGCGATGATCGTGAGAGGTGATTTCATGTGGCCAACCTTTCTTTGCGCGTCGGCGCGGCCAGACGCCCATCGCGGCCGGCAGGATCCCGTCCGGCGCCATGGCCGTGAGCGCTCGGCGCTACTGCTACGCGGATGCCGTCTTCGCGGAGTAGCATCGCGAGAGTGCGCGGGCAGCGGCAGGACTCCGCTGCCGGCGCCGAGTTCCACGACCTCGGGGTGGCTCGGTGCCTCGTCGCGCTCAAAGCGCGTCACGATTCCTCCTCTGCTGTGGACGTGAGAGTCTCTTCGCGCCCGGGGCGCGGTGCGTTCCTCCTTCCTACCCCGGGGCGGGGAGCGCCTCACCCGGCACATGGCGCTGGAGACCATCACCGGGGAGGTCGTGTGGAGCGAACCCGGAAGGGCCGCCCTAAGGTGACGGTCGACGCGTCGGTGCTCTCCAAGGTGGAGTTCGTGGAGGATCACCTTTCGAGGGTTCGGAAGCTGTTCGCTACGGCCACCAGCGTTGCCGCGATGATAACGCTTCTCCCTGCAAACTGGAGCGCTGCGTCTGTCCGTTCGCTCATCCGGATGAAGGTAGGCCGTCGGAGAACGTGAGCGCGTCGGCGAGCGCGAGGACGTCCGCGCTCTCTGGGATGACGTTGGCCCCAGGCCGCAGTGCACAGGGCGGACCAGGGCGGCCTTATGGGTGGGCACCCGGGCCGGCCACTTCTCCCTTCAGCAAATGGGCGCTCAGGTGCACCTCGTCGCACATTGGCCCTTTCACACGGCCACTGATGGCTCATCGCTCACACGCCTTGGTAGTCCCGCAAGACCCAGTGAAGAGCGCAGGGGATGGTAGGGTGTCAGAGAGGATCAGTCGGTTCTGAGCTGGCGGCGGAGGTCAGAGATGTCGGTCATTCTCAGGATCGAGGTCGAGCGAGAGACTGACGAACATCGGCTCGCGGAAGTGGTCGAACTGCCGGGCGTGCTCGTGCGTCTCAGCCGAGGTCCGCGCCGCCGGGGGCGCCGGGCGCAGGTTCGCCGGCTGACGCCGGCGGGCCGGCTCCGGGCAGAACGTCGCCGCAGCCCTCCGCCGCCGTCTGCGCCGCGTGCCGTGCCTGCCGCAGCGCGATGAGGTCGCGCCCCAAGGTCCAGCCGGCCGAGGCCAGCGGGATCGCCAGCAGCACGCCGACGATCCCGGCCAGCGTGGCGCCGATCAGCGCGGCGATGAAGACCACCAGCGGCGACAGCGTGAGCGTCTTCGCGTACACCATGTTCTGGAGGACGTTGTTCTCGAACTGCTGGTAGGCCACGAAGAAGATGATGAGCACGATGCCGTCGACCGCCCCTCCGGTGGCGAACCCCACGATGCAGACGATGACCGCCCCGATAGTGGCGCCCACAAGTGGCACGATGTCGAGGATGGCGACGAGCACCGCCAACGTCTCGGCGTACGGCGTGCCGATGATCTTGAGCACGATGTACGACGACACGCCGGCGACGAGGCTGATGGCGAGGTTGCCGCGCACGTAGCCGCCTGTGGCGCGCAAGAAGTTCTCGCCGATGCGCTCGATCCAGCGGCGTTCGTCGCCGACGAGCGAATCGAGGATCGCCGTCCATCCACGCGGGCCCTCGATGAGCAGCATCACCATGATCGTGAGGATGGTGATGGTCGCGGCGACGATGAACGCCGCCTTGGTGACGGCGCTGACAATGGTCTGCTGGTTGCCAAGGACGACCTTGGCCACCTGGCTGGGCGAGATCGACGCGAGACGGTCGATGACGTGGAGCTTGACCTCGAGGAAGTGCAACGCGCCGCCGCTGCGGAACAGCGAGTCCACGAGGTGGGGAAGGTCGCGGATCAGATTGTCG
>CAIOZS010000234.1 GCA_903862845.1 uncultured Thermoleophilia bacterium | reverse complement strand
TGGTGCAGAGGCCCGGCGACGAGGTGGCCGTGCTCGGGTGCGCCCCGAGCCAGCCGGCGGGATGCGGCATCGGCAGGCCGTGGCACTTGATGCAACTCTCGGTGCCGTGACACTTGACGCACTTCTCGGGGTGATCCAGCGCGTAGCTGCCGTGCCCGCTCGTCCAGCCGCCGGGATGCGGCATCGGCAGGCCGTGGCAGGCGATGCAGAACCCGGGGTCCTTCTGCTGGTGGCACGAGGCGCAGACGGTCTTGCCGCGGTCGATGACGATGCCGCCGTGCACGTGGTTCCAGCGCTTGGGGTGCGGCATCTCCAGCCCGTTGTGGCAGGCGCTGCAGAAGCTGCTCTTCTCGTGGCAGGCGCGGCACTGCGTGGCATCGACGTGCAGCTTCATGGCCACTTTGGGCGCCGTCGCCGGCACGCCGCTGACATGGCAGGTGCTGCACGTGTCCGGCAACTGCTTGCCGTCGTGACAGCGCGCGCAGATGGACATCTTGTTCTGGCTGGTTCGAGCGATGGCCTGCCGCGTGCCCGGGTGGGAGATGTTGGCGTGGCAGGCGAGGCATTGGTAGCCGGCCTCGCGCAGTCCCTTGTGGTTCACGCGGATGTTGCCCACAACCTGATCCTTTTCGATCTGCGAGTTGGGATGGCACTGCGCGCAGTTGGCGGAGCCCACGTACGTGGTGATGGGACGTTCGTACTGGCTGGATGCGTAGAGGATGAGGTTGGTCACGCCCTGCAGGTTGCGGATGAGGTAGTTGAACACGCCGGGCTTGGTATGGCATTTCTGGCAGCCCACGCCGGCGCGGTAGTGCGCGGTCTGCTTGTAGGTGGTCACCTCGGGCTTGACGACGTGGCACACGTCGCAGGTGGCGATGCGGTTCACCGATGAGAAGCCCACGACGGCGACGACGAAGACCACGACGAGTGCCACGAGCACGCCGAGGATCCAGCGGCCGGGGACGCTCCCCTCCAGGAGGATGCGGCTCTTCGGCGGCTTGCGGTCAAACACGGCTCACCCGCCTGTGACCGTCGGCGAGGAGACCGGCGAAGGCGTCGCCGGCAGCGCGTACGAGGCGCCCTTCAGGAGCTTGTGCGCCTGGGGATGACCGCCGGCGTGGAGGTCGTGGCAGGCCTGGCAGTTGGCCACCACGTGGCAGTTGAAGCAGGTCTCGGTGCCCACGCGGGCGGCAATCGCGGGGTGGGTCCCGATGTAGTCGGCCGGATGCGGCATCGGGACCTTGTGGCACGTCACGCAGTACTCCTTGGTGTCGTGGCACTGGCCGCAGGCCTCGCGGCCGCGGGCGTCCACGTCCTTGCCGTGCTCGGTGATCCACGTCGCGGGATGAGGCATGAGGATGCCGTTGTGGCAGCGGCTGCAGTCGGCTTTGCTCGTGTGGCAGGCGCTGCACGTAGAGAGGATGCCGACGGCGCCGTGACGCGTGGGCCAGTCGCTCTGCTTGTGGGTGAGCGGCACGGCCCCATAGTTGGGCTTGGTGTGACACAGGTCGCACTGCGCGGTGGCCACCTGGCCCTGGGGGTCCCTGTACTGGTTGTTGTGGCAGATCAGGCATTGGTCCATGCTCGGGTAGGTGCGCGAACCCGGCGGCACGGCGTCTCCGTGCGCCTGCGTGGAGTGACAGCGCATGCAGAGGAAGCCCGCCTCGATGAGGTGCTTGTGCTGCACGCGAATGCCGTTCTTGGACACCGGGTGGAACAGCAGATCGTTGTTGTGACAGCGGCGGCACGACTGGTTGAGCACGTAGCCGAGGATGGGCTTCTCGTAGTCGCCGGTGAGCTGGGCGATGGGCTGCTGCAGCGCTTCGAGCTTCGCGGTGAGAAAGAAGAACGGCCCCGGCTTGCTGTGACACTGCTCGCAGTTGACCCCGTTGTGCGCGGACTGCCGGTACGCGTCCACGTAGGGCACGTGACTCTTGCAGGTGCTGCAGAACTGCGGCGTCGAGGTCGCGGCGAGCGCGACGCCGATGCCCACGACCACCACGGTGAGGAGGATGGCGACGATCGTGAGGCCGCGTGTCGTGAGACGGAAGCTCATACGTCAGGGACGGATCTTCGGCACGGCCGGCCGCGCGTTATGGATCTGGCTGCGGTGGCACAGGCCGCAGCCGTACCCGTTGGCGTGCCGCGCCGCACTGCCGTGGCAAGCCGTGCACACGGAGTTGCTCGGCGTCTTCTGGGCGGCGTGGTACTTGCCCCTGTGACACGTGGCGCAGCTCGTGATGCCGGAGCCGAGGGAGCTTGCGTGCAGCTTCTTCGCGTGGCACGTGGAGCAGACGGAGCTCTTCGTGACCGTGGCGGAGTGCTGCGCCTTGAGGGCCGGACCCGTGCCGCTGCCCGCATGGCAGGCAGCGCATCTGCTCTGGGGGACCTTCTGGCCCGCGTGCTTCTTGGCGTGGCAGGAACGGCAGTCCCTCTGCGTGACCGTCTTGGACTGCCCGTGGTGGAAGGCGGCGATGCCCGTGTGGCAGGTGAGGCACGCGACCTTGCCGGCGTGGCGCTGGTAGCCGTCGCCGTGGCAGTCGGCGCAGGCCGGAGGCTGCGGCTCGGCGTTGTGCACCTGGGCGGCGTGGCACTTCAGACAGTCCGGGCTGCCGAACGTGCCGGCCGGGTGGCACTGGTTGCAGGTCGCCGGCACGGAAGGGATGTCCATGCCACTGTGGCACGACGTGCAGGGGTTGCCGTCGTGCGTCGCCTGGGCGACCGCGTCGGTACCGTTATGGCAGTCCGTGCAGGTCGGCGGCGGCGTCTCGACGCCGCTATGGTGCGGGCTGCCGCCCGGATCGACGACCGAGACACTGGTCTCGTGGCAGTCGAG
This sequence comes from uncultured Thermoleophilia bacterium, assembly GCA_903862845.1. Classification (GTDB taxonomy): domain Bacteria; phylum Actinomycetota; class Thermoleophilia; order UBA2241; family UBA2241; genus CAIXSE01. The sequence continues at coordinate 6,232 of CAIOZS010000234.1, read as the reverse complement.
GCACGTCTTGCCGTAGCCGGCGGCGCCGTCGTGCGGCGTCTCGCCGTGCGTGAACGGCGCGCTGTAGACCTTGACGGCCTCGTCCCACAGGTGGCAACCCCGGCTGCAGGCGGCGCTCGGGGTGGAGAGGGCCGCGGTGTCCTCGCCGGGCACGTGGCACGACCAGCACTGCCGGCCGGGGAAGCTCTTGAAGCCGGCGTGGCAGGCGGTGCAGATCTGATCGTCGAGCGGCCGGCCGTTGTGGCAGTCGAGGCACTGGGAGACCCCGTCGTGGCCCCAGCCGTCGAAGGCCGCAGCGGGCGCGGCCGTGAGCGTCAGCGCCGCCGCCGCGCCGCCGCACAGCAGCACGAAGACGGCGATGGTCGCCAGCGCGTACCGATGCCCAGCAGCCACGGCCCTCACCTCCTCGCCGCCCGGAGGGCGGCGTCGCGCCGCCCGATTGCCGCGGCGCGCATCGCGGCGCGCTGCACCTGTGGTTCCGCGCTCGTCGACTCGGCTTCGCCGGTCAATCGAACACCGACCAGATGATGAACGCCGTCATGAGAATAGCGCAGAAACCGGCGAACGCGGTGATGGTCCACCACAGGACGTCGGCGGCGTAGATCCTCCAGGTGAGGCGCTTCTCGACGAGGACCTCGTCGAGGGTGCCCTCGCGCACGCGGCGCGCGAACTCGAGGGGGCGCTCCGCCTTGTAGTGGTCCACGGGCACCGATCCGGTGAAGATCACCTTGTCGAGCGGGAAGCTCTCGGGCCGCGCATGGGCGCTGAAGAAGTGCACGAAGATGAAGATCACGCCCATCGCGAGCAGAGCCTCGTTGGAATGGATGACGAGGGCGATATTGAGGAAGATGCCCGGCAGCACCTTCGTGAACCACAGCGGGAACCACATCATGAAGCCGGTCATGCCGATGATGACGGTGCCGGCCATCAGCGACATGTAGTCGAACTTCTCCCAGTACGTGTAGCGGTCGAACTGCGGCTTGGGGCCCTTGCCGAAGAACCAGGCGAACATGCCGATCATGTCCTCCAGATCCTTCTTGCCCGGCATCAGCGAGCCGGGGCTGCGCAGCAGCTTGCCGCGGCTGCGCAGCACCATGACGACCATGAACGTGAACTCGAGCGTCCAGTAGAACACGGTGACGAGGGCGGCGATGCGGTGGTAGACGCCGGCCGCCGTGACGCCGCCGAACAGGTCCATGAACCAGCGCGCCCATTCGGTGTCTTTGTACTTGAGCGGCATGCCCGTGAAGACGAGCACGGTGAAGCTCACGAAGACGAGAAAATGCATCCAGCGGTGAAAGACGTTGAACCGCCGGTACTCGATGCGCGTGCGCACCGTCTGGGGCGCGGACTCAGCCGTGACGGTTTCGCCTGTAGAGGCCATCCTTGATCCCCCGGTAGATGTACAGGGCGGTGTGCACGAAGCCGAACGTGAAGACCACCGCGATGAGCATGATGTAGAGGGCGTAGAACGTCCAGACCGCAAACGAAGAGCGCGGGCTCTGCGGGTCGACGTGCACCATGAAGCCGGCGAAGTTCTCGTTGGCCCCGGGATGACACTGGGCGCAGGTGGCGACGAGGTTGTGCTTCGACACCATGCTCTCGGGGTTGGACGGCGGCAGGATCTTGTGACCGCCGTGACAGTCTGTGCAGACGGCGGTCTTGGCGTCGCCGAGGAAGAAGGCCTTGCCGTGGTAGCTGTCCAGGTAGGTCTTGAGCTGGTCCGGGTGGCAGCGCGCGCAGAGAGAGTCGATCGAAGCGCGGAACGCCGCGGACCCCGGCGGGGTGATGTTGTGCGCCACGTGGCAATCGGCGCAGACGGGCGCCTTGCCGCTCGACTCGCCGAACACGAGGTTGCCGTGGAACGAGCCCCGGTACATGGCGAACACGTCGGCGTGACAGTTGTCGCAGGCCGTGAGCTTCGCCGTGATCAGCCAGGCCTGCGTCTCGTCGGCGCCGTGCAGACCGGGCTTGAAGCCGATGTGACAGCTCGTGCAGGCCAGCCCGCCGTGGCGCGAGGCGTCGTACAAGGCCCTGTCGACGAAGATGTCCTGCTGCTCGCCACCCACGTCGATCGTGCGATTCTGCATGTCCTGCTGGCCGTGACAGTGGAAGCAGGCGTCGTTGCCAGTGACGCCGAGCGCCGACTGGGCGGTGACGGGAGCGGTCGCGGCGCCGGCCGCGGCGGCGAGGCCCAGAAGGGCGGCCACCGTGAGCAGCGCGGCGAGGGCCGCGGCGCGACGGCGCGTCACGGCTTCACGCCCCTCTGCTGGTGACAGGCGTCGCACATGCCCCGCGGGTGGCACACGAGGCAGGCGCCCGGGCTCTGGGCGGCCACATGGCTGTGCGTCTGCACCCAGTCGGGCGGATGCTGCACCTTGTGGCACTGCTCGCAGAAGGTGTCGGCGTTGTGGCAACCCGTGCACGACAAGGGGTTCTTGGTAGCGGTGGGGCCGTGCCCATAGCGCCACGTATCGGAGAAGTGATCGGGGGTGGGCTTCGCGTGGCACGGGTCGCAGAACTCCGCCTTGCTGTGGTGGCAGCGCATGCACGACTCAGGGTCGGCGAGCGCCTGCTTGCCGTGCGTCGTGAGGTAGTCCTTGGGGTGGACGTCGGTCGCCGGCGGGGTGACGTGGCAGACGTCGCAGCCGGCCGGCGCTCCGTTCGCGTTGTGGCACATCGAGCAGACCGCCATCGCCACACCGGTGCCGGAGCTCCCCGGCTTCGGGTGCGCCACCTGGCTGTGGCAGTCGGCGCACGTGAGGTTGCGCAGATTCACGTGGACCTCGTGAGGCATGCGGATGTCGCCGCTCTGGCTGGGGATCGCGCTCAGCGCATGGCATGCCAGGCAGTTGGCGTTGCCGGGGCGCTCCCCCTTGCTGGGCAGCCGCGGCACGTTGAGGTAGTCGGCCCAGATGTTGAGCCATTCGCGGCTGCGCCATTTGATGGCGTTGCCCAGACCGGGAGGGACGTGGCACTTGGTGCACGACACCTGGGCGTGCGTCGAAGTCTCCCACGCGAGGCCGGCCGCCTTGGTTGCCTTGCACGACATACAGTACGTCGGCGTGTCGGTGGCCCACACCGGAATCACGAGGACCACGGCCAGCACGGCGATGAAGCCCACGACGACGAGCGCGGCGACCCACGGCGCGCGAAACCACGCCCGCGGCTTCGGCTGGTATCGGTGACCCCGCTCCGGCAAGCGACCCATCCCCCTGGACTGCAATCACTGGCAACACGACGATGAGAAGCGCCCCTTCTACAACCGCCCATCGAGCGCTGCCATTGTACCATCCCGGGTATACGGCGGCGAGCCACTTTGGCCTGCGTCGCAGGCTCGGCGGCGGGGCGCCCGGCGGCGGCGCGACGGGTGCGCGGGCCTCTCAGCCGACCAGCACGGCCGCGATGACCACGGCGCCGTAGAGCAGGCCGACGGCGCCGTTGACGGTCATGAAGCTCATGCCGACGCGGCGCAGGCCGCGGCGCGCGATGTCGGCGTGCGGCCAGGCGAGCAGCACGGCGACCGCCGCGAGACCGAGCCAGTAGATCCAGTCGAGGCCGGAGAGCAGCCCCACGGCGGCGAGCAGCAGGACGGTCGCGACGTGGGACGCGGCGGCCACGAGCAAAGCGCCGCGCTCGCCCACGGCGACCGGCACGGAGTGCAGGCCGTGGGCGCGGTCGAAGTCGAGGTCGAAGACCGCGTAGATGATGTCGAAGCCGCCCACCCACAGGCCGACGGCGAAGAACAGCAGCCAGGCCTGCGGCGCCAGGCGCCCGGTGACGGCCACCCAGGCGGCGGCCGGGGCGAGCCCGAGAGTGAGCCCCAGAGCGTAGTGGCAGAACCATGTGAAGCGCTTGGCGAACGGGTACAGCACGAAGGCCGCCAGCGGAATCGGCCAGAGGTAGCGGCACGGCGGCGAGAGGTTGAAGGCCGCGAGCACGAGCAGCGCCAGCGCGACGACGGTGAACACCCAGACCTCGCGGCGTCCCAGCCGGCCGGCCGGCAGCTCGCGCGTCGCCGTGCGCGGGTTGCGCGCGTCGAGCTCGGCGTCGATGAGACGGTTGAGGGCCATGGCGGCGCTGCGCGCGCCCACCATGGCCACGGTGATCCAGAGCAGATCGCTCCAGGACGGCAGGCCGGCGGCAGCAAGGAAGGCGCCGGCATACGCGAACGGCAGCGCGTACACGCTGTGCTCGATCTTGACGAGTCGCGCGAAGAGCGCGGGCTTGGAGACGGCGGCGGCGCCCCCGGAGGTGGCCACGGCCGCCGGCGTCAGGCGCCGGGTGCGGCGGCCGGCGCAGCGGCGGAGTCGTCCGCCGCCGCTTCGACGAACCCCGGCTCGTGGGCGAACTTCTCGAGCAGGAAGGACGCCACGGCGACGATCACCGCGAAGATGCCGACCACGAACAGCACCGTGTAGACGAAGATGCTCGCCGGCTGGGCGATGCCGAGGTAGGCGCTGATCGTCCAGGCGATGATCGCGACCACCCAGTTGGCCAGCGAGAGGATCAACAGGTTGCGCCGTATGTGCTTGTCTCGCACCTTCCGCCTCCTCGCGCTGCCGGCCGGTCGCCGCTGTACGCCGCAGTGTAGAAGCCCGCCCGGCCGCCGTAAAGCGCCGCGCCCCGTAACTTACGTGAACGGCAGCCCGAGCTCCTGCCAGCGCGCCGTGACGCGCTGCTTCACGGCCGGGTCCATCTCGAGCTCGTCGGGCCACTCGCGCGCGTGACCCTCCTCCGGCCACGTCCTCGTAGCGTCGATGCCCATCTTGGCACCGTAGCCCGCCAGCGGGCTGGAGTGGTCGAGCACGTCGAGCGGGCCCGCGACGATGACCGTGTCGCGGGCGGGGTCGACGTTGTTGAACACCCGCCAGGTGACCTCGCTGTAGTCGTGCACGTCGACGTGCTCGTCGAGCACGACGACGAACTTGGTGAACATCATCTGGCCCATCCCCCAGACGGCGTTCATGATCTTGCGCGCCTGACCGGGATACGTCTTGCGGATGGAGATGATGGCGCAGTCGTGAAAGACGCCCTCGATGGGCAGGTCCATGTCGACGATCTCGGGCTGCACGAGCCGCAGCAAGGGCAGAAAGAGGCGCTCGGTGGCCTTGCCGAGATAGGCGTCTTCCATGGGCGGGCGGCCGACGATGGTCGCCGGGTAGATGGGGTCGCGGCGGTGACTCATCGCCGTGAGATGGAAGACTGGGTAGTCGCCCGCCAGCGAGTAGTACCCGGTGTGGTCACCGAAGGGTCCCTCGCGGCGCATCTCGCCCTTCTCGACGTAGCCCTCAAGGACGATCTCGGCGTCGGCCGGGACCTCGAGGTCGACGGTCGCGCACCTGGCGAGCTCGACCGGTTCGCCGCGCAAAAAGCCCGCGAACATGAGCTCGTCGATGCCCGGCGGCAGCGGCGCCGTAGCCGCGTACGTGACCGCCGGGTCGGTGCCCAGCGCCACGGCAACCTCGGTGCGCTCGCCGGCCGCACGCAAGTTGGCGGCGCCGTCGTGGTGGACGTGGATGTGCATGCCGGTCGTCTGCCCGTCGTAGACCTGCAGGCGGTACATGCCGGCGTTGCGGCGTCCCTGGGCGTCCTTGGTAACCACCACCGGCAGGGTGATGAAGGGGCCGCCGTCGCCGGGCCACGTGGTCAGCACCGGCAGGCGGGCAAGGTCGGGCGGGTCGACGACCACCTCGCGGAAGGCCGCCTTCCTGACTACCCTGGGACCGTACGAGGCGAGCTCGCGGAGCTGGCCGAGCGCCTTGACCTTGCCGATGAGGCTGTGAGGCACCTGCAGCTCGACGAGGCCGGCGATGCGCGCCGCGAGCTCATCGAGCGGCGCCCCGAGAGCCAGTTCGAGGCGCCGGTACGAGCCCATCTGGTTCATGAGCACGGAGACGGCCGGAGTCGCCTGACCGGCCGGCCGTTGCGGCCGCTCGAAGAGCAGCGCCGGCCCGTGCGCCTTGCTGGCACGGTCGGCGATCTCGGCGATCTCGAGATACGGGTCGACCGCGGCCGACACGCGCACCAGCTCGCCCTCGCGTTCCAGCAGATCGATGAAGGCGCGCAGGTCCACGGTCACCTCCCGGAGGGGTCGGACGGCAACGCGCTGGGGGTCCGGCGCGGATGTCGAGGGCCGGCGACGTGCGCCGCGCCGGCGCCGAACCGCGCAGCGGGGTCGGCCGGCGCCGCCGCGCCGGCGCCCTCGCCGCTCAAGGCGCGCTCCAGGGGC
>CAIOZS010000233.1 GCA_903862845.1 uncultured Thermoleophilia bacterium | reverse complement strand
GCGCGGCCGGTGGCGCCGGTGGCACCGGCGGGATCGGGAACGCGGCGGCGGGCGGCGCCGTTGCCACGAGCGGCGCCGGCTGGACAACAGTGGCAGTCCGCAGAGGCGCCTCCTGGTGGCCGAACATCAGATCGGCCCAGCGGGCGCACACCCAACCCCAACCGTTGACGATATGCAGACTCAAGAACACGTTGAGGACGGCGCCCGGGATCGCGACGATCGCCAGCCAGAGCGGCGGCGTCCAGGCCCGGCCGTTGCCGAAATCGACAAAGGGGATATTTGAGAAGTGAGCCACGGGGAGGTAGACAAGCCAGAAGAGGATGCCGGCGAGCGTCACGAGCAGCGCGAACGACATGATGCCCAAAGGCAGCTTGGCCAGCAGATAGAGGAGATCCCTCCAGGTGGCGGCGCTGCCGAAGTGAGCCTTCAGCTTGCCCCAGACGCCATTCGCGGCCTCCCACGCGCGCGGCGGCGGAGACACGTCCGCGCGGAGCAGGTACTTCGCCTGCACTCGCTCGAAGGCGCCGAACAGCCACCAGGCGCCGGCCACGAGGAGCAGAATGGGTATGCCCACCCAGATGATCACGAGGCCGAGGCCCACGGACAGGCCGGTGACGAGAAAGACGAAATAGAACAGGCCGAGCGGGAACGCAAGAACCTGGAAAAGGAGGTTCAGCCAGGTGCGCGGACGCGCCACGACGCCGAAGAACCAGCCGAGCATCGAATCGTTCACCTCCGCACCTCCCAGGGTCCACTGCGCTTTGCACGAGAAGCCTAGCGGGAGGCGACGACTCCGTCGTCACCCCACGGCAGGAACCCGAGGCCGCCCGAAGGGGGAACCTGCGGCGAGGCGTGTACCCCCACGGGGGTACGCGGGGCGCCGCGAGGCTACTCGGCCGGGCTGTCTCCGGGACGCACGAGGCCCACCTCGTAGGCGAGGATCACAGCCTGCGTGCGGTCGTGCAGCCCGAGCTTGGCGAAGATGCGCTTCACGTGCGTCTTCACCGTGCCCTCGCTGAGAAAGAGATGCGCGGCAATCTCGCCGTTGGTCATGCCGCGCGCGACCAGCACCAGCACTTCGTGCTCGCGCGCCGTGAGGTCGTCCAGGGCGGCCGCGTCGCGAGGCACGCCGGCGCGCTCCTCCTTGTCGCGGAACGTGGCGATCAGGCGCGTCGTGACCGAGGGCGCGATCATGCCGTCGCCGGCGGCGACGATGCGGATGCCGGCGACCAGGTCGGCAGCCGGCGTGCGCTTCAGCAGAAAGCCGCTGGCGCCCGCTTTGAAGCCCTCGTAGACGTACTCGTCGAGGTCGAAGGTCGTGAGGATGAGGACGCGCGAGGTCTCGTCGCGTCCCAGCGCGACGATCGCGCGCGTCGCCTCGATCCCGTTCATCAGCGGCATCTGCACGTCCATGAGCACCACGTCGGGATCCAGGCGGCGCGTCAGCTCCAACGCCTCGCCGCCGTCGCCGGCCTCGCCGACGACCTCGATGTCGGGCTCGCACTCGAGGATGAGACGCAGGCCCGAACGCACCATCTGCTCGTCGTCGGCCAGCACCACGGTGATGCTCATGTGCCCTCCTTGGGCAGCGGGAGGCGCGCGCGGACGGCGAAGCCGCCCTCCGCGCGCGGCCCTGCGGTCAGCTCGCCGCGGAAAGCGACCACGCGCTCGCGCATGCCGAGGAGGCCGCGGCTTCCCCCCGTCACGCCGGGCGCCACGCCGCGGCCGTCGTCAAGCACGTCGATGTCGAGCTCGCCGGCCGCATAGCGCAGCGTCACCCGCGCGTGGGTCTTGCCGGCATGCTTCAGGGTGTTCGTCAGCGCTTCCTGAACGATGCGGTAGGCCGTGAGATCGAGACTCGCCGGCAGCCCTCGCGCCTCGCCCTCCAGGCTTAGGTCGACCGGCAGCCCGGCCGCGCGGACCTGCTCGCACAGCCGTTCCAGCTGCCCGAGGCCCGGGGCGGCGTCAAGCCCCGCGGCATCGTCGGGGGGGCGCAGGATGCCGAGCATGCGCTCGATGTCCGCGAGCGCCTGGCGAGCGGCCGTCTCGATGCTGCCGAGCGCCTCGCGCGCCAGTGCGGGCTTGGTCTCGATGACGCGCTGGGCCGCGCCCGCGTGCAACACCACGACGTTGAGCGCGTGCCCGACGCTGTCGTGCAGCTCACGGGCAAGCCGTGAGCGCTCCTCGGTGACGGCTTCACGGGCGCGCGCCTCGCGGTCGGCGACAAAGAGCGCCGCCCGGCGCTCGGCGCGCTCGACGCTGCCGCGGTACATGCGGATGATCACGGCGAGGACCCAGACGACCGAGAGGAAGACCCACGCGGCCGCGATCACCTGCCACGTCACACGCTCGATGGTCACCAATACGACGACCATGCCGGCGGCCACCACGAACCCGGCCGCCAGGGCGCGGTTCCTCGTGTCGAAAGCCACCGTGGCGAAGGAGGCGATCACGACCGCCAGCACGGCCGCCAGGGTGAGCTCGAAGCCGGCGACGGACTGCGCGCACAGCAGCAGCACGGCCGCGCAGAGCCCGGCCAGCGGCGACCACCACAGCAGCGCCAGCGAGAGCGCGCTGGCCACCGTGAGCGTGATGAGCAGGGGTCCGTCGTCGCGGTATCCGGCCGCCACCGGGCCGCGCGTAAGCAGCTCGACAAGACCGGCCGCGGTGAAGACGAGCGCCAGCGCGATGCTCGCGGGAAGTGGATCGAGCACGCGCTGCCACCGCGACGCAGCGGCAGCGGAGGCGGCGGGCGCGGCGGCGGAAAGGATGTCGGCCGGCTGGTCCACGCCCGCAGTATAGTGCACGGCCGCGGGCCTGCGGCGGGAGGGCAATGGTGGAGGCGGCGGGAATCGAACCCGCGTCCACGGACGCCTCGGCGGAGTCTCTACAGGCTTAGCCGGCGCATTGATCTCGCTCGCGGCCCCCGCGTCGGCCGGGTGCCGTCTGCCAGCTCCGATCAGTCTCGGGTGCGCTCGCTCGGAGCAGCGCGACCGCACCCCAGCCCACTTAATGACACCGCGGATCCCGGCCATGGGCGAGCCGGGCGCGATGCGCTACCTGACTAGATCAGGCGGCGAGTGCGAGAGTGTTATTCTCGGCAAGTATATGGTTCCGGCAGTTTAACGAGGCCACCGGACCTCGGCCTGCTGCTCCCACCTCAGTACAGCCCATGTCGAGACCTGTTCGCCCCCATGGGCAGCCTTGGTGGCTGCGCCTCTTGAGTATACCCCCGGCCCCGGATACGGCGAAACCGCGGCAGAGCCGCGGTTTCGCCGGCAAGAACTGGAACTTGGCGCGCTCAGTCTTCGACGGTCTGCACCTCGCGCCGGTCACGGCGCCGGAAGTACATGTTGCGGCAGAGCGGGCCTTCGCCGGAGGCGTAGCAGCTCTGCACGGCCACCGAGCACTGCGGCAGCGGGGTGCGAACCACCTTGACAACCCCGAACCCGCCCTTGCCGCGCTCGATGTCCTCGAACATCCTGAGGTCGATCTCGTGCGGGAACACCTTCTCGATGCACCCGAAAAACGTGTCGCCGTCTTCCTTGAAAGCGTAAAGAAAACGGCAGTTCATGCTGAGACAGGCCGCCGGGTAGACGACCTTCTCGCACTGTGCCGAGCATTCCGTACATTCGAGCAGTTCTTCAGACAAAGCGATCAGCCTCCTACAACAGAACGGCCGGCGATCGGTGCCGGCCCTCGCGCATGGTAGCACAGGCTCCGGGGGCCTGAACAGGCTGCTTAACCTGCGCTTAATACTTCCGCCTCGGCTCACCGCCGGCCTGCTTGTGACCGGAGGCACATATTGCCGTTGACATGACACTACCTCGACAGTGAAAATAGGACTCAGCAGGCCGTCTGCACTGCTCTCAGGGCTGTCGCATGCGGGCGGAAACGTCTTCTTCTTGGAGGTGGCGGACACGCATGGACGCCTTGATGCTCTCCCGTATCCAGTTTGCCTTCACCATCGGGTACCACTTCATCTTCGTTCCCATCAGCATCGGCCTCTCGATCATGGTAGTGGCCGCGGAGCGCCGGTACTACAAGAGCGACATCCCCGCCGACCGGGCGGCCTCCAAGTTCTGGATCAGGCTGTTCACCACGACCTTCGCCATCGGCGTCGCCACCGGCATCACGATGGAGTTCGCGTTCGGCACCAATTGGGCCGACTACTCGCGCTTCGTGGGCAACATCTTCGGCGCGCCCTTGGCGGCGGAGGGGCTCTTTGCCTTCTTCATGGAGTCCACGTTCCTGGGCATCCTGCTCTTCGGACGCTACCGCGTCTCCAAGCGCCTGTACTACGTCTCGACGTGGCTCGTCATGTGCGGCGCCCTGCTGTCGGCCCTCTGGATCCTGATCGCCAACTCCTGGATGCAGACGCCGGCCGGCTACAAGATCGAGGGCGGCAAGGCCGTGCTCACCGACTTCTGGGCGGCCGCGCTCAACCCCTCGATCGCCCAGCGCTACACGCACACGATCGCCGCCTGCATCATCGCCGGGGCGTTCATCGTGGCCGCGATCGGCGCCTGGTACCTGCTCAAGGGCAAGCACGTGCACATGGCCAGGCACACCCTGCGCACCGGCCTCATCGTCGGCCTCATCTTTGCGGCCGCGATGCCGCTGATCGGCCACTGGAGCGCGACCGAGGTCGCCAAGTACCAGCCCGTCAAGATGGCGGCCTTCGAGAACGTCTGGGAGACTGAGGACCGCGCGCCGCTCTACCTCATCGGCTGGACCCACACCAACAGCGACGGCGACTCCGTCGCGACGGGCATCTCGATCCCCAGCGGTCTCAGCCTCATGCTCGGCTTCAATCCCGATCACGTCGTGACCGGCCTCACGACCGTGCCGCCGGCCGACCGGCCGCCGGAGCAGATGACGTTCCAAGCCTGGCACTGGATGATCGCTCTCTCGGGCCTATTCGTCGTCGTGATGCTGATCGCCGTCGTGATGTTGGCGCTCAAACGCATCGAGAAAGCACGCTGGGTGCTGTGGCTGCTCGTGATCTGCTCGCCGCTGCCGCTCGTCGCGATCTTCCTCGGCTGGGCCGCCGCCGAAGTCGGCCGCCAGCCGTGGATCGTCCAGGGGCTGCTGCGGACGACCGACGGCGTGTCTCCGCTGGTGTCGAGCGGCCAGGTCTGGATGACGCTCGGCCTCTTCGGTCTGATCTATCTGCTCCTGTTCATCGGGTGGGCGCGCATCTTCTTCGGCACGATCCGCAAGGGGCCCGAGGATGTCGTCGACATGCTCACAGCGGAAAAGCCGACGACGGCACCGGCACCGTCCGGCGCGGGAAGGTGACGCGATGACTCTGCAGTGGCTGTGGTTCGTGCTCGTCGGTGTCCTCCTCACCGGCTACGCCGTCCTCGACGGTTTTGACCTCGGCGCCGGCGTGCTCTACCCGTTCCTCGGACGCACGGACGCCGAGAAGAACGAGATCCGCGGGGCGATCGGCCCCGTCTGGGACGGTAACGAGGTCTGGTTGCTGACCGGTGGCGGGGCGCTCTTTGCCGCGTTCCCGGCCGTCTATGCCTCGACGTTCAGCGGCTTCTACCTCGCGATCATGCTGGTGCTGTTCGGGCTCATCCTGCGGGCCGTCTCAATTGAGTACCGCGGCCGCGACGCCGCCTTCGCGCGGGTGTGGGACGCCGGGTTCTTCGTCGGCAGCCTCCTCCCCGCGCTGCTCGTCGGCGTCGCCGTGGGCAATGTCATCCGCGGCATCCCGCTCGACGCGAACGGCGACTACATGGGGACATTCTTCCAGCTCCTCAACTGGTACTCGCTGCTCATTGGACTGCTCGGCCTGTGCGCGCTCGTCACGCACGGCGCCGCCTGGCTGGCGCTCAAGCTCGACGGACCTGTGCAGGAGCGCGCCATCAAGGTGCGAGGCATCGCCCAGATCGTCTGCGTCCTGCTTTTTGTTCTCGCCACCGTGGCGACCCTTTTCGAAGCCTCGCGCGCGAGCGACAACGTGTTCGGCGCCTGGTACGGCTGGCTCGCAGTGATCGTCGTGCTCGGCGCGGTCGTCTGGGGCCGCTGGGGCATGTTCAAGGGGAACCACCGCACCGCGTTTCTCGGCACCGCCCTGACGATCATCGGCGTGGGCGGCATCTTTGCCGTCAGCAACTATCCCGACATGGTGCCGGCGAGAGGCACCCCTGAAGCGACGAGCCTCACGGTGAGCAATTCGGCCTCGGGAAGCACCACGCTGACCGCCATGCTGATCATCACGATCATCGGCTTCCCAATCGTGATCGGCTACATGGTCTTCGCCTACCGGACGTTCAGAGGTAAGGTGCCGAAGGCGCGCGGCGAGTACTGAGACCAGCGCGCCGTGCGACCTCGAGACGGGCGGCGGGCCTTTGCGCCCGCCGCCCGTCTCGAGGTCGTGAGCAGGACGATGCGTTCTCCCACGCGAAAACACACTCGCACAGCTCAGAACACTTGACATTCATCGGCGCCAGCCTGAGAATCCTACACGTGCGTTCGATTATGAGCGATTCTGACATCACATCACAGCCTTTGGGGAGCTCGATGTCGTCGCCAGACATGCGCGAGATGTTCCCGGCCGAGCGACAGGGTCGCATCTTGGAGATACTCGCCGAACAGCGCGGCGTACGCGTGTCCGCGCTGAGCGATCTGCTCGGCGTCTCCGAGATGACCATCCGCCGTGATCTCGAGCGCCTGGAGAGCGGGGGCCTGCTCTCGCGCACCCACGGCGGAGCGATCCTCAAGCAGCACATCGTGGAAGAGCCGCGCTACGTGACGAACGTGCGCGCGCACGCCCGCGAGAAGCAACGCATCGCCCAGGCGACGGCCGCCATGATCAAACCGGGTGAGACCGTGTTCCTCGGCTCGGGCACGACGGCCACGCAGGTCCTCACGCACGTCGACCCCGACCTCCACGCGCGGATCATCACGCACAACCTCGGCGCGGTGTCGTCGGCCCAGGAGAAGGCGCTCGACGTCATCCTTCTCGGGGGGTTGTACCGGCCGCGCTCGAACACCCTCGAAGGCGCCCTGTCGCTGGAGGTCCTGAGCGGCTTTCACGCCTCCAAGTTCATTCTCGGCGCCGACGGCGTGAGCCTCGAAGAGGGCATTACCACAGCGAGCGTCGGCCTCGCCGGCGTCGAGCGCGCCATGATCCGCCAGACGCGTGGCGAAGTGATCGTCCTCGCCGACCGCAGCAAGATCGGCGTCGTCGGCGATTTCGTCATCTGTACCCTCGACGACGTGCAGGCGGTCGTCGTCGACGACGGTGTCGACGACGACGTGCGCGAAGAGATGCTGCGGCGCGGCCTGCGCGTGGTCGCGGTATGAGAAGTCGACTGAGAGGATCTGATGCACATGAAGCACGTTGAGCTACTCACCGCGAAGCAGGTCGAGCGCGTCCACGAAGCGTCGCTGTGGGTCCTCGAGAACGTCGGCATCCTGGCTCACCACGAGCCGGCCCGCGAGGTCTTCAAGGCCCACGGCTGCAGCGTCGACGCCGACGGGCTCGTCAAGTTCCCGCCAGAGGTCGTCGGCAGATACCTGCAGGTCTGTCCACCGAGCTTCACGTTCCGCGGCCGCGACCCGCAGTTCGACCGCACGATCCCCGACTGCGGCCCCGTGGTCGTCACCGGCAGCTCGGCGCCCAACGTCGTCGACCCCGCGACCGGCGTCGAACGCCGCGCCACGTCCACCGACATCGCCAACATCGCCCACCTCATCAACGAGCTCAAGGGCTTCGACATCTTCTCGATCTCCACGCTCGCGGGCGACGCGCCCCCCGGTCAGTTCAGCCTGAGCCGCTTCTACCCGGCACTCAAGAACTGCCTCAAGCCGGTACGCAGCAACACGCCCAACATGGACGACCTGCGCCAGGTCATCAAGCTCGGCGAGCTTATCGCCGGCGGCGCCGAGGCCTATCGCGAGCGCCCGATCATCAATCATCACTACTGCCCGATGATCAGCCCTCTGACGATGGACGTCGACTCGACCGAAGCGGTCATGTACCTCACGGCGCGCGGCCTGCCCGTGTACACGACCGTGGTGCCCAACGCCGGCCTCACCTCGCCGATGACGCTCATGGGCACGCTGATCGTCGGCAACGCCGAGTTCCTCGCCATCACAGTCTTCCAGCAGATGGTCAAGGAGGGCACGCCGATCATCTACGCGAGCCTGCCCACGGTCGCCGACATGCGGACCGGGGCCTACGCCCCGGGCGCCATCGAGACCGGCATGCTCTGCATGGCCCAGGCCCAGCTCGGCCACTTCTACAATGTCCCAACCGGCGGCTACATCGGCCTCACCAACGCACACTCGAACGACGCGCAGTCGGGCTACGAGACGGGCATGAACACGCTCGGCGCAGTGCTCGCCGGCGCCACGCTGCTCAACATGGGCGGCCTGTTCAGCTCGCTCATGGCCTTCGACTTCGGCAAGGCCGTGGTCGACGACGAGATCGCTCTCATGAACAAGCGCGTCGTGCGCGGCCTGGAGTTCAGCGAAGACAACCTTGCCCTCGACGTCATCGCCCAGGTGGGGCCGGGCGGCGACTTCATGAAGAGCAAGCACACCAAGTCGCTGATGAAGACCACCGCGGTCTTCCCCAAGGTCGCCGACCGCGGCATGCGCGCGCAATGGGAGGCGGCCGGCCGGCCGGACGCCCAGAGCCGCGCGCGCGCCGTCGCCCGCGGCATCCTTTCGCAGCCCAACCCGGCCGTCTGGGCGCCGGAGCTGGACGCGCAGATCCGCGCCGCGCTCCCCGGCCTCGTCGCCGGCGACGCCGTCTGGGCCGAGCCTGCGGGCGACGCCTAGCGGCGCCCGCCGCACGGCACCGAAGCCGTGCGCCACTCTCCACACGATCACATCGAGACACGAGAACAAGGGGTGCAAGTGATGGGAAACGAG
This sequence comes from uncultured Thermoleophilia bacterium, assembly GCA_903862845.1. Taxonomy (GTDB): domain Bacteria; phylum Actinomycetota; class Thermoleophilia; order UBA2241; family UBA2241; genus CAIXSE01. The sequence goes on along the minus strand of CAIOZS010000233.1, from coordinate 2,293 downwards.
ACCACGCACGAACAGCTCAAGCAGTCGATCATCGACCAGGATGAGAACGCCGTCCTCGAGGCCGTCAACAAGGCTCTTGCCGACGGGATGGACCCCCGCGAAGTCATCGACAAGGGCCTGCTGCCGGGGCTGAACGTCATCGGCGAGCAGTTCGAGAGCGAGGACATTTTCCTGCCCGAGCTCATGCAGGCCGCGCTGGCCTTCCAGTCCGCGATGAGCGTCCTCGAACCGGCGATCAAGGCAGCCGGTGGCGCCGACGAGAAGAAGGGCACGATCGTGATCGGCACGGTGAAAGGCGACCTTCACTCAATCGGCAAGAACATCCTCAAGCTCCTCTTCGAGACCTCCGGCTTCGAGGTGCACGACCTCGGCATCGACGTCGACCTCTTCAAGTTCATCGACAAGGCGGGTGAAGTGAACGCCGACATCATCGCCATCTCGGCGTTGCTGACCACGACGCTCATCGGCCAGAGGGACGTCATCGACGCGCTCAAGGATCAGGGCACCCGCGACAAATACAAGGTCATCGTCGGCGGCGGCGCGACCACCCAGGAGTGGGCCGACACGATAGGAGCCGACGGGTGGAGCGGCAGCGCCTACGATGCCGTCGTCCTGGTCACCAAGCTGGTGTCGTGACCGGAGCCTCACAGCCGACCGCCGAACCCGCATCTTGAGGAGAACGACATGATCGACCTGATTGAAGTATTCGACCGCGCCGAAGTAGGGCCGCTGATCTCCGAGACCGACTACTACATGAAGCGGTACGTCCCCAAGCTGGCCGAGGTGATCGCACGCCACAAGGTCAAGTGGGACAAAGAGACCATCATCAACACCGACGACGACCTCACCGACCGCGTTTTCCAGGCGGCCGTCGACCTCCTCGCCGAAGCCGGTGCTTACTGCCCCGAGACCAACCGCGTGATGCAGTTCACCCGCGACGAGATCCTCCTCGCCTGCTCGCAGGCGCCGAGGAGCGCGACGTTCGGCGAGGACCGCGAGCGCAAGACCATGTACGGCCGGCGCCCCGACACGACGGGCGACCGCCCCTGGGTGCACGTCGGCGGCGGCATCTACACCAGCGACGAGCAGATCTTCATGGACACCGTCGAGAAGATGGCATCGTTCAACATCGTCGACTCGGTCAGCGTCCCGTCCATCCTGCACCTGCGCGGCAAAGACTCACGGGTGCGCTCGCCGCAGGAGATCCTCGCGGCCTGCAAGACGGTGCGCCTGGCGCGCGAGGGCATCCGCCGCTCCGGCCGCGCCGGCCTGCCGATCATCAACGGTATCTCCGCTGCGTCGCAGCCGGCCTCGATGTTCGCCGCAACCTACCCCGACTTCGGCCTGCGTCCCAGCGACGGCTTCCTCATCGACTTCCTCTCCGAGATGGTCGTCGGCTACGAGGCGCTGCAGAAGGTCGCCTTCTACAACAGCATCAGCGCCAACATCGGCTCCACGTCCACGCCGTTGTTCGGCGGCTATGCCGGCGGCGCGGAAGGCGTCGCCGTCACGGCCACGTGCTACATGATCATGGGCAACCTGATCTTCCGCGGCACCTACCACTACAACGCGCCGCTGCACAGCAAGCTGCACCTCTCCTCCACCAAGCCGCTCATCTGGGCGATCGCCATGTCCAACGCCGCTATCGGCCGCAACATGGGCTACCCGATGGTCAACCTCCCCTATCTGGGCGGCGGCTCGGGCACGAAGCAGTACCACTACGAGATGGCCTGTTACATGCTGGCCATCGTGACTTCCGGCGGCAACGTGTTCTCCGGGCACCCGGCCATGGCCGTGCAGTCCGACTCGCTGGTGCCGGACGACCACAAGTTCCACGCCGAGATGGGCCTGGCGGCGGCGAAGCTGACGCGCGCCGAGGCCGAGCCGATCGCCCAGAAGATCTTCCCGCTCTTCGGCGACAAGCTGAAGGACCCCGACAAGGGCATGACCTTCCAGCAGGTCTACGACGCCAAGACAAAGCGGATCGTGAACAGCGAGTACCAGAAGGCGATGGACGACGTGCGCAGCGACCTCGCCGGCATGGGCTTCGCGGTGCCGGTCCTCTGATCACAGCCTTCCGCTGACGCGGCCGGGGTCCCTCGCATATGCTCCCACAGGGGTGCGAGGGACCCCGGCCGTTTTCGTCGCAATCGAACAAACGAAGGAACCGACATGACAGAGCCCATCAGCGCCGAGGACGTGATCGCGAGGATCGACGACTGGAAGGGCAAGGATGTCCGCTGCGACGTTCTCGGCGGCGGCATCACCAACCGCAACTACCTCGTCACCGTCG
>CAIOZS010000232.1 GCA_903862845.1 uncultured Thermoleophilia bacterium | reverse complement strand
CATCGCCGCCGCGCGATTCAAGGTCGCCTCCCCACTCGCCGATAGCAGGTCCACGGGTTCAATCCGGCGTCCTCTCAAAGGAGCTCTCATGCGCGCGCGCGCTCCCCTGGCTCTGCTCTTCCTCACGGCGCTCACGATGCTGGCCTTCCTTGCGCCCGCGGCGCCTGCCCGGCCACACGCCTCCGGCGTCGATGGGCCGGCCTTCACGGGCGCGCCGCACGCCGTCTCCTCCACGAGCCTCGGCGGCGCGGTCGAGCAGTCCGCCGGCGCCGCTGCAAGGCCGCTGCGCGGCACGGCGGCCGCAGCGCTCGCGGCGCTGGAGCGGCAGCAGCTGACCGCAAGCGACCCCAGCGTCGACGCAGGCTTCGGCTACTCGATCGCGGTCTCCGGGGGCACGGCAGTCGTCGGGGCGCCGGCCCGCAACGTGGGCGAAAACGCGCAGCAGGGCGCCGTGTACGTCTTCATGCGTGCCGGCGCGACGTGGACCCAGCAGCAGGAGCTGACCGCCGGCGACGGCGTCGCCGAGGACGGGTTCGGCACGGCCGTGGCGCTGTCGGGTGACACCGTCCTGATCGGTGCTTCAAACGGCGCCAGACAAGGTCCGGGTGCGGTCTACGTGTTCACGCGCTCCGGCGTGACGTGGACCGAGCACCAGAAGCTCAGTGCGAGCGACAGCACAAACAACTGCCTGTTCGGCTTCTCGGTGGTCCTCGACGGCAACACCGCCGTGGTGGGGGCGCCGGCCCAGCCCTACGACTCGGCCGCCGACGCGCCTGGGCCCGGCGCCGCCTACGTCTTCACGCGCTCCGGCGCGACCTGGAGCCTGCAACAGGAGCTCGCGGGCGGCGTCAGCGCCGCCGGCGTGTGGGGCCGCTTCGGCTACGGGCTGGCCCTTGACGGCGACACCATCATGATCTCCGAGCTGGGGCGCACCGTCGGCGAGAACGCGAGCCAGGGCGCCGTCCACGTCTACGCGCGCTCGGGCGTCACGTGGACCGCGCAGCAGCTGCTCGTGCAGAGCGACGGCGGCGCGTGGGACGGCTTCGGTGGCGGTGGCACGTCGCTCGCCCTCGAAGGCGACACGGCTCTGCTCGGGGCCAGCCACCACCAGGTCGGCGCCAACGTCGCCCAGGGCGCTGTCTACGTCTTCACTCGCAAAGGCGCCACCTGGAGCCAGCGGCAGGAGCTCACCTCGAGCGACGGTATGAGCAACGACCGGTTCGGCGACGCGGTCGCCCTGGGCGGCGACGCCGCCCTCGTCGGGGCGTCGCAGCGCACCCCCGTCGAGAGCCCCGGTCCGGGCGCCGCCTACGTCTTCAGGCGCGCGGGCGGCGACTGGGCGCAGGACGGGGAGGCGCTGCGCGCGAGTGACCCCGCGGCCGGCGACAGTTTCGGCCTGAAGGTCGCCCTTTGCGGCGACTCGGCGTTCGTCGGCGCCCCCGACAAGGACATCGGCGACGCAACCGGCGCCGGCGCCGGCGCCGGCGCCGCCTTCGTGTTCGCCCTCCCGGGCAACCGCCCGACCTGCACGGTGCGCGGCTGGAAGCCCGGCTGGCAATGCCGGCCCGTGCTGCTGGTCTTCACCGGCCACCCCGGCCCCTACGGCATCGCCGTGGCGCGCACCGAGTACCGCCTCGGAGGCAGCGCCTGGAAGACGGGCGGCCACGTGACCGTGCGCCGTCAGGGAGCGACCCGCGTGCGCTACCGCGCCGTCGACGTCGACGGCAACGCCGGCGTGGCGAAGAGCTGCGTCGTGCGCATCCGCGGGTAGATAGAGGCCACATGACCATCCCCTTCAGTCCGGTTGCGCGTTCAGCCTCCTCATCGACGAGCGGCGAGAAGGCGGAGATGGCGCGCCGCCGGCCGACCCGTGCCCGTCCGCCGCAGCCGCCGGACCCGCCGCACCCGCGGGAGCCGCCGCGGCGGGGTGGTGCTGCGAGGGAAGATAAGAAAAGTCGGCGGATCCTTGTCTTTCCCCTGAGCGAGCGAGCCTGCGGACGGCCGCGGGCGACGCGACAGTCAAGGAATCCTTGTCTTCCCCCTTTGCACCACCCCGCGCCCGAGCCGCCCGAGCCGCCGGGGCCGCCGCGGCCGCCCGCGCGCCTGCCGGGAGCGCTGCCGGCTGTGCACCCGCCGGGAGCGCGATTCGTGGCTCACCGGAGCCTGAGCGACGGGGATGGTCATGAGCGGCCATTGACCCACGCGGGGGGGAGCTTGTGAGGAGTCGCAGATCGCCGATCTCCAGGATCCTGACGAGCGCGTTCGCGCGCGCTGCGGGCTGCCCGGGCCTGCGCTCGCGCACGCGGGGCAGCCTCACGTGAGCGCGCGCAGGGCGCAGCCGACGAAAGACGAGGCTCACGCGCAGGGCGCCGCCGCGGATGAGCGCCCGAGCGGCGGCGAGCACTTCGGCAGCCGGCGCTCGCCGGCCTGGGTGCTCGTGCCTGCCGTCGTGATCGTCATCGTCGCCATCCAGCTAACGCTGCCGCCCACGGTGACGATCGGGCCGCTGTGGCTGATCCCTCTGATCGAGCTCGTCGGGATCCCCCTCGGCATCGCCATTCGCGCCTGGCCGCGCCGCGACGGCACCTGGCGGACCGACCGCTTTATGGACCGGTCGATGGACGTCTATCTGTGCTTTCTGGCGGCAGCGAGTGCGCTCAACGCAGTCCTCCTGCTGACCACGCTGCTGTCGGGCAGCGAGGACTCCCCCGTGCGCCTGCTTCTGGCGGGGTTCGGGGTGCTGGTCATCAACGTGTTCACCTTCGGTCTGATCTACTGGTGGATCGACGGCGGCGGGCCGGTGAAGCGGGCGACCGGCCAGGTCGTGCAATGGGACTTCCAGTATCCCCAGCAGGCGTCCGGCCCGGAGCAGACGTCTGGACAGGCGTGGACGCCCAGGATGCTCGACTACTTCTACACGGCGTACACGAACATCATCGCCTTCAGCCCCACCGACACGATGCCGCTGACCCACCGGGTGAAGCTGCTGTTCACCCTGCAGTCGGCGATCTCGCTGGTCACGATCCTCGTGACGGTAAGCCGCGCCATCAACATGATCCCCGTCGGGTAGCCTGGTCCGCGGCGCGCGGACGTCGCGGCTCACGGACGTCGCGGCTCAAGGACGTCGCGGCTCGCGCGCACGCGGCCGCCGCGCCGGCCCGGTCTTCTCCGCGCCTCACCCCCCGCCGCGCCGCTGATTCCCGGCGCCGCCGGAGGGGCCGGGAGCGGCGTAGTAGTCGGGCGGCGAATAGAGGATGTCGACGCATTCATTCATGGTGGTGGTGCCTTCATCCGGGAGGGCGCCGGTTTCGACCAGCGCATCGAGGTACTTCTCCATGCCGTACTGCGCCGCGAACAGGCACGGCGTGCTGTACATGACGATCGAGACCCCGGCGTCCTGCAGCTCCTGAACCGTCCAGTTGGGCGACTTGCCCCCCTGAATCTGGTTCACCATCACGGGCGCGTCTGTGCGGTCGACGACCCGGCGCACGATCTCGAGGTCGTGGACGGCCTCGACCATGACACCGTCGGCGCCCGCCTCGACGTACCTGACGGCACGCTTCAGGCCGTCCTCCATGTCGGTCGCATCGGTGCGGGCGATGACAAAGAGGCTGCGGCGCGCGGCCAGCGCGCTCTTCAGCTTCTTCGCGAAGCGCCCGCGCGGCAGCACCTGCTTGCCCTCAAAATGGCCACAGCGCCGCGGGCGCTTTTGATCCTCGATCATCACTGCCGAGACGCCGGCGGCTTCGAGCTGGCTGATCGTGTTCGCCGAGATCACCTCTTCGCCGAAGCCGTCATCCACGTCCACCAGCAGATGGGTGTCGGGCACGACGTGGCGCACGCGGCCGGCGAGATCCTGGATGTCGCGCCAGCCGACGTAGCCGATGTCGGGCAGGCCGTACTGGCTTGCCGCAAAGCCGAAACCGCTGCAGAAGACGCCCTCAAAGCGCTTGGCCGCGACCAGCGCCGAAAAGGCATCGTGGATCCCACAGAGAGCGAGGATCTTGCCGGTGCGAATACGCTCGCGAAACGCCTCACCGGCCGCGGTCCCAAACAGCGGCGACGACGACACCTGCCTGAACCTGAACAGTGGATCCATCGGTCCTTCTCCTGGGATCGCCGGGATGAGGTTTCTCCGCTCGCGCGTGCCTGCGCGAAAGCGCTGCGGAGCAGGTCTGTGGCCCTGCATTCTAGCCGACGCTCGGGGACGCTTGCGCCCCCGCCGGGCTGAGCCATATGGTTGGGGTTCCAACCAAGCAGGGTCGGCGAGATGTGCACGGCCCGGCAGACACAGGAGCGACCCATGTCCGACGAACCTGTTTTTCTCTTCCTTGCAACCTACGACACGGAAGCCGACGCGAAGCTCGACTACGACGCCGTCAAGGAGCTCCACTCCGCCGGAGTCATCGGCACCTACGACGCCGCCATCATCACCAAGGACGCCGACGGCAAGGTGAAGGTGCACAAGCACGAGAAGCCCACCCAGCACGGCGCCTGGACCGGCGTCGCCGTGGGCGCCGTCGTCGGCATCCTCTTCCCGCCCGGACTCATCATTGGCGCAGCCATCGGCGGCCTCGCCGGCGGCACGATCGGCCATTTCTGGAAAGGCATGTCGCGCAAGGACGTCATGGAGCTCGGCGAGCTGATGGACGAAAGCTCCGCAGCCCTCCTGATCGTCGGCAAGTCGAAGCTCGACAAGGCAATCGACAAGGCCATCACGCACGCCGTCAAGACGGTCGAGAAGGAGATCAAGGCCGACCAGAAAGAGCTCGACAAGGAAATCAAGCAGGCCGAGAAGGAAGCGGAGGAGGAAGCCAAGTAAGAGATCCGCTCAGGCAGCACGTACAAGGGCGGCGGGGCCTCAAGGCCCCGCCGCCCTTGTACGTTCCGGAGCTGGCGATCGGGGCGGCTCAGAGCAAGCGTCGCACGGCACGCGCTACTTGAGAGCGTCCAGGGCCTCCTGGGCGCCGTCGCTGCTCATCGTGTACTTCTGCGCGTCCGACGCGCCTGTGCGCGGCCACTGCGTGCTGTCTTTGGCGACCTTGTCCACGGCCCAGATCTGGGTGTTGCCCTGCAGATCGCTGGTCGCCCAGACGCCTGTCTGGTTGGCGGCGCCCTTGGACGAGAACTCCATGGCGATGAAATAGAGGCTCGCGGCGTCCGTCGACTTGACGACGACGCCGCGCACGGGGGTCATGCCGCCGTCCAAGATCTGCCCCTTGGCGATGGCCGTGAGAATGGCCGTGGCGGCCGGAGTGGCCCTGCTCGAGGACCCTGAGCTCGCCCCCGGGGAGGCCGAGCCCGAGGCGGCCCCACCCGAATCACAGCCGATGAGAGCGATAGCCAGAAGCGCCGCTGCGGCGGCGGCGGCGAGCACATACGATGAGCGCAGCTTCATGAGGAGATCCTTCCGGTGGTCGTACGCGCAGCCCGGCGACGCGGCGCCGGCGATATGGCCCGCGGACGCCGGCAGGTATGCGGACGATCGCCGGCAGACCCGCGATGCCATCGTGAGCAGCGGCTTCAATCTGTGAACATCGACGCGCGGGCGATCAGCGCGGCCGCCGGCCGCCCTTCTCGATGCCCTTGGCCTCGGAGACGTACGGGATGAGGGCCATCTCACGAGCGCGCTTGATGGCGGTCGCAAGCTGGCGCTGGTGGCGGCGGCAGGTGCCGGTGACGCGCGGCGACTTGATCTTGCCTCTGTCGCTGATGAAGCGGCGCAGCGCGGTGAAGTCCTTGTAATCGACCTCGTCGATCTTCTCTTTGCAGAAGTGACAGAAACGACGGCGGGAGGGGTCGAATGGGCGGCCCCTCTTCTTGTCGGCTCTCGGCCTGGCCTTTGTGCTCGGCATGCTCTTGTCCTTTCTCGGCCGCCCCCCGAGTGGGCGCAGCCTGCGACTCGTAGGGGAGAGTCTGCCGGGATATCGGCCGCGGTGCAAGCCCGGGGTGCCGCGCGACCCGGCCGCGGCCGTCACCCGGGCGCCCAAGAGAAGGGCGGGCGGCGGGCCAAATGGCCCGCCGCCCGCCCGGCGGCTCCTCACAGAAAGGCCTCGCAACGATCGCGAGACCGCCTGAGTCAGTCTACTTGACGGCCTTGAAGAGCACCCACTTGGACGTGGTCTTGCTGCCGCCGATCAGGTTGAAGAACGATGCGTTCGCGCGATAGCCGCCAACCTTGGTGGGCTTGTAGGTGAAGGAGAAGCGCATGGCGCCGCCGAGGAACCCCAGCGTGGCGGTGCCGGCCTTGACCTGGATCCACTTGCTGCCCTTCTTGAGCTGGATCGCCCAGCCAACGTTCGTGGCCGCCGTATCGATCGGGGTGACCCCGCCGCTCAGCGTGATGGTCTGCTTCAGCTTAACGGTCTTGGGCGGCGCCAACGTGTCGATGGCAATCGTCGGCTGCACACCGACCGGAACGCCGTGACAGCCCGGAGTGGTGCCGCAGCCCTGAGTCGCGTGCGCCGAGGTCGCAAGGATGGCGCTTGGGCCACCGTGGCACTTGCCGCACGCGGCCGGCAGCGGCGGCGTGTCCGTGCTCGTGGCATGGCAGTTGGTGCAGGTTGCCATGACGGCGGAGTGGCTGGGGTTGTTGTGCACTGAATCCTTGCTGTGACACTTGACGCAGGGGCCGATGCCGCTTGCGGCCTGGGTGAACGTCGGCAGCGCGAGTGCTTGCTGCGCCAGGATGCCGAACACCGCGACAAGGGCCAACGCCAAGAAGACGACGGCCAATGAGCGGCTGCGGCGCGGAGTGTGCTCAGTTTCTCGATGCATGGAGCCTCCCCAAGTTCGCTTTCACAGTCGAGCGTAGAGTCTAAGTCTCTCTGTTCGCGAGGATTGGTGCAAGCGCCTGCACCGTTTGCGAGAGGCCGGCGTCAGCAGAGCGCCGCCGCGGCCAGGTCCGCCCCCGCGGCTTCCAGCAAGCGGCGCCCCGCCTCGCGCGCCGTCGCGCTGGACGCCGACGAGGAGATGAAGGGCACGCTGCGCCACGACAACGACGCGGCGCTGCTCGACCAGGCGCAGCCCAGCTCCGTGCAATCGAGGTGCAGCTGCCAGCAGGCGAGCGGCGTGCGGCCGTCGTCCAAAGCGGTGCCCGGCGGGCACGCATGCGTGGTGAGCACGAACGAATGCCCGCACGCCTCGAGGACGCGTTCGCCGGAGGCCGCGATGCACCTGGCGTGGTCCTCGTCGGGTGCGCCCAGCGGGTCGTTGGTCCATCGCCAATCCATGGCGGCTCTCCTCTCCCGTGCGGAAGCCAGCGTGCCGTCATGAGAAGCCGCGTCGACCTTACGTCCCAAGCATACCCTTTTGTGTGGCGGGACCCTCGCCCGCGAGCCGGCCGCAGCATCCGGGCCGGCGATAGGCGGCCAAGCCGCTCACGTGAGCGCCTCCTCGCGCCCGGCGGCGTCGATGCGCGTGGTCTCGCCGGGGCCGAGGACGCGCACGTCGACCCCCGGCGCAAGATGGGCCGCGTACCGCTCGAACGCCACCGGCCAGCCGCCGAAACGCGCGTTGAACGCCGGCGGCAGCCACGGCGGATACAGCGTGCCCCAGTGGATCGGCACCGCGACGGCCGGCCGCAGCAGGCGCAGCGCCTTGGCGGCCGTCAGGGGATTGAGGTGATCCTCGGGCAGGCGCGGTCCCCACCCCCCGACGGGAAGCAGCGCGAGGTCGAGGTTGTCGGCCAGCCCCGCCATCTCGTCGAACAGGCCGGTGTCCCCGGCGAAGTACGCCGTGAGCCGGCCCTCCACCAGGTACCCCAATGAGTTGCCCGGCGTGGCCATGGGGTGGCGCGTGATGCCGTGCACGGCGGGCACGGCGGTCAGCCGCACGCCGCCGATGTCGCGGCTCTCCCCCACCTCCATCTCGGTCACGTCCGCGAACCCGAGACGCTTGATCAGCCGTTTCGTCGCCTGCGGCGCGAGCACCGGCGTGTCCTTGTCGATGAGGCGCAGGGACGGCACGTCGAGGTGGTCGATATGCGCGTGCGAGATGACGACCGCGTGGAGGTCACGGTAGACGCTCGCCGGAGGCAGCGGGCTATGGCGGATGAGCGCGCCCACGCGGCGCCGCAGCAGCGGGTCGGTGAGCACGCGCCTGCCGTCCACCTCGAGGAGGACGGTGGAATGACCCACAAAGGTCGCCGCCAGTGAGGCGGCCGCGGTCTTCGCGCTCATGAGCAGACCCTATCGCGCGAAGCGCCGCCGCGCAGCGTCGGGCGCCATGGGTTCGGTCCTGCTTGCTGCCGGGGCGGATTCGGGCGAGAATCCTTGGTGGCGAATCCACAACCCCCTGAAGGAGACCTTCCATGGCGTACGCAGAGGATTTTGAGAGAGCCCTCCAGGTGGGCCGTCCCCCCAACATCCGGTCCCTCTTTCCCAACTCCCGGGCGCTGCTCGTCAGCGGCAAGGTCGTCGACCGGGCGATGCGCGCGAAGGGCAAGGCCATTGCCATGGCGGCGAACGGGCGCAACTCCTTCGTCGTCCGCGGGGCGCTGCGCGCCGCGCAGCGGGCCAACGCCGCCATCATCATCGAGATCGCCAAGTCCGAAGGCGGGCAGAAGGCCTACTGCGCGGTCAACTACTGGAACATGGCGCGCATCGTCGATGCCCTGTGCAACGAGATGGGCATCACCATCCCCGTCGCCATCCACGCCGACCACTACGGCATGAAGAACGACAAGGACCTCGCGCAGGCCCTGGTCGAGATCCCCACGATGTTTGAGGCGGGCATGACGTCCATCGCCATTGACGCTTCCCACCAGCCCAACGACCAGAACCTGCTGGCCAACCTAGCCGTCAACTCGAAGATCCCGGCATGGGCAGGGCTGGAGACCGAGATCGGCGAGATCAAGGGCTCGACCGGGCTCTCCACGCCGGACGAGGCGCTGTTTCTCATCCAGGGGCTCAACGCGCACGACATCTTCGCCGACTGGATCGCGCTGAACAATGGGACCACCCACGGGATCGAGGCGTCCGACGCCGGCATCCAGGTCGGCCTCACCGCCAAGGTCCACGAGGCCCTCACGCCCTACAACGTCAGCGGCGCCCAGCACGGGACCTCGGGCAACAGCTCCGAGCGGCTCCGCGAGATCGCGGCCAAGACCCACACCACCAAGGCCAACGTGGCGACCGCCCTCCAGATGATCTCCTGGGGGCTCGAGGTCAACGACTACGGCAACGCGCAGCTCGACGCCGACGGAAACTTCATCAAGGTCGTAGGCGAGGGCGTGACCGAGGAACTGTGGGCCGAGGTGGTCGCCTACGCCGACGAGAAGGGCTGGAAGAAGGGCGACTACAAGAACCTCAACCTCCCGTTCGAGAGCAAGTTCCTCGCCCAGCCCGCGGAGATCCGCGAGCGGATGGCCCAGCGCGTCGAGGACTTCGTCTACAAGATGCTGACCGAAGTCCTGGGCACCGCGGACACCGCGCCTCTCGCCGTCGAGGCCATCCTGGCCGCCGGGTCCTACGACCTCGGCGCCAAGGTAGGGCGCCTTGAGGACCCCGCCGACTGGACCGACGCGAAGATCGTCGAGAAGGCGAAGGCGCTGGACACCGACAAGGGCGCCGCGGGCAACTTCGACGATTGAGGCGCGACGGCGCGGTCAGAGCTGCGGCGAGTCTTTGGCGAAGATCTCGTAGTCCGAGACCAGATGGTAGGGGCCGTCACTCGACCCTCGCGCCCAGCACGTCGCGGATGTGCGCGAGGGCGCGGCGGTCGAGCTCCTCAGCGTCGTGCCCCGGCGCGTCGTAGGTCTCCACCAGGCCCTCCTGCACCACGACCTCGTAGCCGCGCATGCGCAGGTCGTACACCGCGTACATCACGCAGATATCGGTGCAGACGCCGGCGACCTCGATCACTTCGGGCGCCAGCCGCTCGAGGACGGCGTCCAGCTCGGTACCCTGGAAGCCTGAGAACGTGTGCTTGCGCACCACGGTGCCGCGGTCGGCGAGCTCCTTGAGCTCCGGGACGACCTCGTCCTCCCCGGAGCCCTTCACGCAGTGCTCGGGGAACATCTTGAACTCCGGGTCGTCCGGCACGTGCGTGTCGACGAGGAAGACGAGCGGCACACCCTCCGCCTCCGCGGCGGCGAGGTGCGTGCGCAGGCGCGCTACGAGGGGGTCGTAGCGCGGGCTGCAGAGCGCGCCGTGCCGGCAGAAGCCGACCAGCATGTCGACGACGACGATCGCCCGGCGTCTCCGTGTGGACCTGTCCATACCGGTACAGTACCCCAGGCCCGGGTCCAGGTGTGAGCCGGGGCGAGCTTCACATGCACGTCCCGCGCGCCGCTCACGCTCTCGCCGGCAAGGCCGGCGGCGGCGTAGCGGCTGTCGCCGGCGGGCGGCGTCACGAGGACCCTGGGGGGCGACTCCCTTCACCGGCTGGTCGCTCTCGTCGAGCGTCGCGTTGACAGTACTTCCGCCGCGGTCCGGCCGCTGAGTGGGCCGGACGGGCCTGACGCGGGCTCGTGCCCCTCGTCTGCCCGGGAGCGGCTCGCCGGCCGTCAGTTGGGCGACATGACGATGCTGTAGGCGTAGTTCCCGTTCGAGATGTTGGGGCCGTTGGCGCTGAACAGCCAGGCCGAGTCCGGCGTGGCGATCGAGGGGTAGGTCCCGCTCATCGGGGTCACGATCGAGTACCCGGGGCCGCCGATCCACCAGTTGTTGCCGTCTGCGTTACCCTGGCCGAAGGCGATCGTGTAGCTGCCGTTGGCCGTGAGCGTGCCGCTAAAGGCGAAGTTGAGGTTCGGCGGCGTGGTCGTGGTGACGCCGATGCCGATCTCGTTGCCGGAGCAGAACGAAGTGAACCACTGCGCCGGCGGCGTCGAGTTGGAGCGGCCGACGTTGATGGTGATGATGAAGCACGGAGGCCATTGGCCGTTCGGGGTCAGGCACGACCCCGTGCTGGTGCTCCAGCCGTCGTAGGGCTGGTTGGTGGTGTACACGATGGAGTCGAGCTGGAAGCTCATGCCGGCGGGCAGGGTCAGCGGGTTGCCCTGGGCGGTCTGCTGCACCAGCCAGACGCTGTTGCCGTGCGACTCCGTCCCCACCTCCGTGTACTTGAGCACCGCGCCGCCGTCCCCGGCGGCGAAGGCGCGGTAGGGCGTCGGCGCGGCGGAGGCGGCGGAGGCGGAGCCGCCCATGAGCGGCCCGGCGTCGGTGACGGGGGGCGCGTCGAGGGCGCGCAGGGTGGCAACGCCCGGGCTCTCTTCGAGCTTCCAGGTGCAGCCGCCGTCCTCAGTGCCGAGGAGCTCGCCGGAGGAGAGCGCGATCCAGCCGCGGGCGGCGGAGGCGAAGTCGACGGCGAGGCAGTCGCCGAGCCCGGAGGGGGTCTCCTGGCGCTGCCAGCTGAGGCCGCCGTCGGTGGTGCGCAGAACGAGGCCCTGCTCGCCGACCGCCCAGCCCTGCGTCGCGCTCTGCATGACGACGTCGCTGAGGCCGGCGCCGGCGGCGAAGGCGCGCTGCCAGGTGGCGCCGCCGTCGCTGGTGCGCAGGATCAGGCCGCGCGGGCCCACGGCGACGCCGTGCGCGGAGTCCGTGAAGTCGACGGCGGCAAGCTCGGCGCCGGCGCGGGAGCGCCGCCAGGTGAGGCCGCCGTCGGCAGAGGCGAGCACGGCGCCGCCGGCGCCCAGCGCCCAGACGCAGTTCGCGCCCACGAGGTCGAGATCGACGAGGGCCGGGGCGGCGCTCCTCGGCGGTCCGGCTGCGGAGATCCGCGGGGCCCAGGTCTGGCCGCCGTCGGCGGTCGCGTAGATGAGGCCCCGGCCGCCGGCGACGCCGGCGAGGAAGCCGTGCTGGCGGTCGGCGAACTGCACGGCGCGCCATTCGGTCTCGCAGGGGGCGCCGGTCTGCTGGCGCTCCCAGCTTACGCCGCCGTCGTGGCTGTAGTAGAGGGCGCTGCCGGCGCCGGCCACCCAGGCGGTGCCGCCGTCGAGGGCGCAGACGGCCTTGAGGTCATCGCGGAAGCTGTGCTGCGGGGCGACGGGGTTCTGGAGCTGCCAGGGGGCCTCGGCGGCGAGGGCCGGCGCGGCGGTGCAGGCGGCCAGCGCAAGTGCCGCCGCGGCGGCCTGCACGAGGCGCCGCCATATGGTCTTCCTTGTCATAGTCCCTCTCCTGTCAGTGCCGCCGGCGTCGCCGGCCGCGATTGCGCGCAGCATCCTTATGGGACCCGGCCTCACTGGTACCACACAAACATGAAGCCGTCGTAGTTGCCAGTCGAGGCGGTCCCCATGCTCCAGGTCCCGTCGGCCGTGACGAGCTGGTCATAGTGGGGCTTGCTGAACGTGGCGCTCCCCATCCACCAGTTGTTGTCGCTATCGTAGTCGCCCTGCCCGAACGCGACGTCGGTGGAGCTCGAGCCCGTGGTGAGAGTCCCGTAGAAGGCGAAGTTCAGGTCGCCCGGCTCGCTGTTGGACATGCCGTTACAGAGCGCGATGCCGTTGGTGTACGAGGCAAAGAGGTCGGCCGGGGTATTCGTGTGGTGCCGCCCGGCGATGAAGTCGATGGCGTAGTACTCGCCGCTGTTGGTCATGCTGTTGTCGTCGCCGGTCTTGGTCGTCCAGCCGTCGTAGGGCTGACCGTAGGTGATGGCGAAGTCGGCGAGGTCGAACGAGAAGTCCGTCGTCCGCGGGCAGACCGGGTCGCCGCTGTAGCTGGGCGGGTTGTAGTACCCGGCATAGTCGATCGGGTACAGGTACACCCAGTTGTCATGCGTGGACGTGCCGGAGGCGATGTACCGGGACACGCTGCCGTCGGCGGCGACGATCCAGCCGCGCGTCGGGTCGGTGCTCTCGTCGCCGCGCCCGGTCGCGGCGGTCGCCTTGGCGACCCTGGCGGCCTCGCGAGCCGCCTCGGTACCGTCCGGCGGCAGGGCGAAGTCGACGTCCTGCAGCGCGCCGAGGTCGCCGAGGTTGTGCTTGACGACGTGCCAGCTGCGGCCGCCGTCGCCGGTGTCGAGCAGCTTGCCGTTCGACAGCGCGACCAGGCCGTGCGTCTCCGAAGCGAAGTCAACGGCCACGCAGGCCGCCCCGCGCGCGGGCACCGCGAGACGCTCCCAGCGGTGGCCCCAGCTCGTGGTCTTCAGCACGGTCCCGTGGTCGCCCACGGCGAACGCGACACGCCGCGTGACGTAGGCGACATCGCGCAGGCGGCGCGTCGTGTGCGAGCGCACGGCCTTCCACGTCAGACCGCCGTCGACCGTCCGCATGATGGTGCCGCGGTCGCCGACCGCGAGGCCCCGGTCGCCGAGGACGCTGCCCTTGTACCAGCCCGCGAACGCGACGGCGTTCAGGTGCGCCTTGGTGGCGGCGCGCTGCTTCGCCCAGGTCGCGCCGCCGTCGGTGGTGCCGTACACCGTGCCGTTGCGACCGCTGGCCCAGCCCATCTGCGTCCCGTTGAGCTCAAGACCGGCGAGCGGGACGCCGTCAACGCGCAGCGCCTCCCGCCACGTCTGGCCGCCGTCCGCCGTCGCGTAGAGGAGCCCCGTGCGCCCGTCGGCGCCGACCGCGAAGCCGTGGCGCCGGTCGACGAAGTGCACGGCGCGCCATTCGGTACTCTCGGGCGCGCCGGTGAACTCGGCGATCCACGAGCGCCCGCCGTCGTGCGTGTAGTGGACGGCGTTGCCCGTGCCGGCGACCCAGGCGGTGCCGCCGTCGAGGGCGAAGAGGGCGCGGATCTCGGCGCCGCCGGCGAGCTGCGGCGCGGCGGCGCGCTGGAGCTGCCAGGCGGAAGGTGCAGCGAGCGCGTGGGCCGGCAGGACGGCGGCCGCGCAGAGCGCGACCGCGAGGCACGCGAGAGCGAGAATCGTGGCGCGCGCCGTGAACGCGGCGGTCCCGCGTGACGAAGAAGGCGCCATCACACCGACCCGCCTGCACCGCTGCCGGACCGGCAGCCTCCCGGACACCAACACAACAGCCACAGTAGCCTCCTCGTGCCTCTTCCGCCTCTCCACCCCTCCGGGCACGGAGACGCATGCGATGGGAGGGGGTTCGCGCTCGCGAAGCGGCGCGACCGGATGACGACCGCCACCCCCCCTGCTGACCGTTGTCGGTTCAGAAGCGCGCTTGACTTCTGTGCCCACGCGCCTCGATCCGGAGCGGCCGGGCCCACCTTCGCACGCAAGGGAACGCCTCGGTATGGTCAATGTGCCTAGTGGCCGACGGCGTCGAGCTGGCGCGCGAGGCGTTGATTGAGGCGATCGCGCACCTGGCCGAAGGTCAGAGCGAACGGAGCGGGCGGCGCAAGCCGCCCGCTCCGTTCGCGTCGGCGCCCGTGCTACGTGCCGGCGCCGTTGATCCGCAGGTCGAGCAGCGCGGCGATGTTGCGCTTGGCCTCCTGCGGGCTCGGGTCGTGCGGGTACGTCGTCTCGGCCTCGAACACGCGCCCCAGGCGCAGCTCGCCGCGGACCTCGTGCATCACCAACGGGTCGGCGAGATCGGCCACGCCGGCGCCGAGCTTCTCGGCCACGTAGACCTTGGCCTCGGCAAGCTTCATGCCCCTCGCCATCTCGAGGCGCGCCACCAGGTCTCCGGCGGCGCGCAGTCCGTTCATCCCCGAGGCGACGGCATGGGCGACCGGCATGCCGAAGATGTCGCCCGACCCGACCTACAATCCGTCCAGGCGCAGGATGTCGACGCAGGCGCGCGAGCAGCGCGAGACGGCGTCGACCGGGGCGAACGCGTTCATCGGCACTCCCCCCACGCCCATGCCCGCGTTGGCGTGCACGGGGATACGCGCGACTGCCATGCAGGGCTTCATGAGGGTGAGCGCCCGGGCGACGTTCCAGGCCACGGTGCGGCTCGTGTTGACGTTGACGGCCGGCCCGAACACGGTGGCGCCGGCCTGCTGCACGACCTCGAGCTGGGCGGCCGGCCTGAGCCCGGCCAGGCGCGTGCCCCGGTACTCGAGCTGCCCGTGCGTGCCGAGCACCAGCTCGCCCGACATGCCGACCAGGATGCCCATGCCCGGGTGCGCGGCGCGCAGACGCTCGACGGCCAGAAGCGTCGCCAGGAAGTCGGCGTCGCCGCCGGCGCCGGCGGTGTCGAAGTTGAGGCCGTCGGCGCCGGCCTCCCACAGCGCCGTTGCCACGTACACCATGTCCTCGACGGCCAGCTCGACCGCCTCTTCCTGGGCGGCACGGGCGTCGTCGATACGCATCTGCGGCAGAAGCTCGGCCCAGTTACCGCAGGGTCCGTCTGGGGCGGAGTAGCGCCCCAGATCGGGCTGGGCGCCGTAGTGCACAGGGATGGTGAGGCGCTCCCTCGCCTCCTTCATCGCCTGCTGCTCGACGCCGACGACGGTCTTGACCGCCTTGTACGAGTAGTCGCTGTGGTAGAGCTCGCAGCTGTCGGCGGCGAGGCACTGCTCGTACTGCAGCAAGGCGTTCACGCGGCTGCCCTGCTGCGGCGTGCCGCTGCCGTCGAAGCTGAGCACGACTTCGTCGCCGATGTCGACGGCGCTGAAGCGCGCCGCGCTGGCGAAGATGTCGAGGAGGTGCTCCAGCTCGGGGGTCTCGAGCGGCGGCAGCTTGGCCCGGGCGGCCGCCGCCTGCGTTCCTTCTTCAAGCTCGGCACGCAGCGCGCTGCGGGTGAGCGCCACCGCCGAGCCGTCGCCGAGGCGCGTGATGAAGCGTCGTTCCATGAGGCCATGCTAGAGCCGCCCCGGCCGGCGCACAATGCCGCGTCCTGCGGCACACCTCGCGGCGGCGCAGTGCTGCGAGGCAAGATAGGGATCGGGTCACATGACCATCCCCTTCCGTCCGGTTGCGGGTTCAGCCTCCGGATCGACCAGCGGCGAGAAGGCGCGCGCCGCGCGGCTGCCGCACCCGCGGGAGCCGCCGCCGCCGGGTAGTGCTGCGAGGGAAGATACGAAAAGTCGGCCGATCCTTGTCTTCCCCCTGAGCGATCGAGCCTGCGGACGGCCGTGCGCGACGCGACAGTCAAGGAATCCTTGTCTTCCCCTCTCGCACTACCCCGCCGGAGTCGCCGCGGCCGCCGGGGTCGTCGCGGCCGCCCGCGGGGGAGCCGCTGCCCTCGCAGGCAGGCCTCGCGGGCCGGCGGCCGCCTTGACACCCCGGCGGCCGGATGGGTATCGTCCCCGCAGCACGTTGTTAGTTATCTGCATAACTAACTCCACGCGCCTCACGCGCGCTGGAGACGGGGAGGGTCCATGGCACAACGCATCCCGACTCGGCTCGGCGACGGCTCGCTCGTCGAGCTGACCCGGGCCGAGATCGAGGCGGACCTGCACGCAGGCTCCGAGGCCGCGGCCAAACGCGCCAAGGTCGAGCCGCTCGCGCAGGATGAGATCGAGCACCTGCTCGACATCTTCACCTCAGCGGCGAAGTTCAGCTCCGTCGACTACGGCGACGAAGTGGTGCTCAGCTACGATGGGGCCGGCAACGCCGACCTCGCCGCGCCGGTCCTCGAGCAGGTCGTCTACCAGAACCACCACGGCGCCGACATGATCGAGCTCTGGCACCACGACTACTCGTACAAGGCCGTGCGCACCGTCCTTTCGTTCCAGACGCAGATGCTCAAGGACGCGCAGATGCAGACGGTCGTGCCGCTCAACTACGGCGCGATGCCCGACCTGGGCCGCTACTCGCAGCCGGACGGCCCGGCGCCGAACTGGTCCGAGCTCATGCCGCTCGGCAAGATCGCGGAGGCGCGGGAGGCGCAGCTCGAGGCCGTCGAGCACCTCGAGAAGGACATGTGGTGCGTGGTCGAGGCGATGGTCGCCGCCGGCGTCGACGGCCTCGACTTCGACACCGCCGGCGCCTCCGGCGACGCCGACCTGCTGGCCACCTTGCGCGTCGCCCGGAGGGTGCGCGACACGTGGCCCGACATCGGCGTCGAGATCGGCCAGGCGGCTGAGCTCGTGCTCGGCATGCACGGCGAGCTCGAGTACGACGGCGTGCGACTGGCCGGCCAGTGGCCACTCGGCCAGCTCCGCGCCTGCACTGCCGCCGGCGCCACCATCTTCGGGCCGGCGGTGAACGTCAACACGACGAAGTCGCTCGCCTGGAACACGGCGCGCACCTGCGCGCTCGTGAAGCCGGTGACCGCCGAGGCCACCATCCCTGTGCACGTGAACGCGGGGATGGGCGTCGGCGGCGTCCCGATGACCCCCTACCCGCCCGCCGACGCGACGTCGCGCGCCTCGCGGGCCTTGGTCGACATCTGCAAGATCGACGGGTTGTAGGTGGGGATCGGGGATCCCCTCGGGATGGCCTCGACGCACGCGCTCGCCTCGGGCATGGGCGGGATGCGGACTGCCGGAGATCTGGTGGCCCGCATGCAGATGACCCGGGGCATGCGTCTTCCGCAAGCCAAACAGTACGTGGCCGAGAAGCTCGGCTGCTCGGTGCTCGACCTCAGCGACACGGTGGCGATGCACGACATCCGCCGCGACCTCGGCCTCGGCCGCATCCCGGTGCAGGACCTCACCTACGCCGAGCATCCCGGGGCGATGGAGGCGAAGTTCCACATCGCCGACGTCCTGGGCATCCCGATCAACTCCGTGCAGCGCTTTCGCCAGCACGCCGGCCTGGCGTAGACATCATGGATTCGCTCGACCTGAGCCGCCGGCAGCCGCTGCTGCCGCTGGGCGCGGACTTCCCGGTGACGTTCTACGACGCCGCCCGGCTCGACCGCTACCGGGACGCCGTCCTCTTTGTCCTCGAGCGCACCGGCGTGCGTTTCGGCT
>CAIOZS010000231.1 GCA_903862845.1 uncultured Thermoleophilia bacterium | reverse complement strand
CGAGCAGGAAGGTGATGAGGCTCACGAAGAAGAGCACCACCACCATCCACAGCAGTCTGCGCACGATGTACTTACCCATCGTCTCTCCTGCTCGCCTTTCGCCGTACCCTCGTCATTGGGTCACTTGCCGTCGAGCTTCCAGTAGTCCTGGAGGGGGAAGGTCCACACGGAGTCGCTATTTCCGCCAGTAGTTGATCGGGTCCCATATGAATGCCGTCTGAAGGTAGAAGCCGCCAACGTTCTCTGAACACAGGTCGGTCATCACTGGTTGATACAGCGTGACGTAGGGCGGCTGGGTCATGATGTAGTTCTGCATGTCCTGGAACTTGGCGAAGCGTGCGGAGGGATCCGTCATTGCTTGCGCCTCGGCGATCATCTTCTCCATCTGGGGAGTCCACCAGAAGCTGGAGTTGGACCCGCCCTTCACGGCCGCGGCCTTGCTGAAGAAGGGAGATATCCAGTCGATCGGGTCGGGGAAGTCCATGCCCCAAGACTGGAGGCCCATCGTGGCTGAGCCCGGTGTGTCAATGAACGAACGGTAGGTATCGGTACTCATCGTCTTGATGCCGGCGGTGATGCCGGTGGCGGCCAAGTCGGCCTGTATCGACTGCATGAGCTGGGGGTGAGGGGCAACGTTGTCGGTGTAGAGCATCGTCTTGAAGCCGTCCGGGTAGCCGGCTTCTGCAAGCAACGCCTTGGCCTTGGCCGGATCGTAGCCGAAGAACTGCTTGCCCGCCTCATAGCCGGGGACGAGTTGGGGATAGATCTGCCAGAGCGGTACAGCGGTGCCCGCCAGCAACTTCACCAGCTTCTCACGGTTGACGGCCCAGCTGATCGCCTGGCGTACTTTGACGTTGTCGAAAGGCTTCATCTGGGTGTTCATGAACAGGTACATCGTGCCCATCTGGAGTTGGCTCTTGAGGTTCTGCTTCAGGGTGGGGCTTGCCTTGGCGAGTGCGACGTCCGGGGTGGGAACGAAGTTGCCGAGCACATCGACGTCGCCGCGCTGCAGGCGTAGAAAGGCCGTCTGTGGGAAGACGCTGAAGCGGTAGACCAACTCGTCAAGGTAGGGCTTGCCCTTCTGCCAGTAGTCGGGGTTCTTCTTCAGGACGATCTCCTGTCCCTGCGTCCAGTGGTCGAACGCGAAGGGGCCGGTGCCCAACGGGTGGCGGTTGAACTGCTTGCCCCACTTCTCGACCCACTCCTTGGGCACGACGTCGCAGAAGTCCATGCCGCCGTAGGCGCCGACAAAGGAGAGGTCGGGTCTCGTGAGATTGATCTCGAACGTGTATGGGTCGATGACCTTGAAGCCCGTCACGGTGGGGGCCTTCTTTTCGTAGTACGCCTGAGCGCCGACCACGCCCATGTAGAAGTAGGTGGCAGGCGCGGTCGGCAAGCCGATCATGCGCTCGAAGCTGTACTTGAAGTCCTCGGCCGTGACCTCGCGGCTCACCGGCGCCTGGAACATGACGCCCTTGCGCAGATGGAAGGTGATCGTCTTGCCGCCATTCGTGATTCCGCCATTTGCGGCTGTTGGCACTTCAGTGGCGAGATCGGGTGCGAGGTTCAATCCAGCCGCGCCTGACTTGGGCTCATAGGCGATCACGCCCCGGTAGATCTGGTGCTCGATCTGGGTGCCGATGACGTCCCAGCAGACGGCGGGATCGAGCGACGTGGGCTCCTCTTGGAACGCAAAGGCAATGGACCCCCCGTTCTTGGGAGAGTCGGTCAGCGTGCCCGCAGTGCCGGATGATCCCGCGCTCGAGCCGCAGCCCGAAGCCGCTGCGGCGATTGCCAGGACCGCGAGCACGAGAGCGAGAAGCGAATGTAGTGGCCACCGTCTTGCCTGCATCGTGGAACCTCCAGATTGAGTTTTCGTATGACTGGTCATGGCCTACCGGCGCCGCTGCCGCGGGTCGAAAGCGTCCCGCAGCCCGTCGCCGACGAGGTTGAAGGCCAGCACCGTGACCATGATGGCGAGGCCCGGGTAGATGACGAGGTGCGGCGCCGAGAGGTAGTACGCCTG
>CAIOZS010000230.1 GCA_903862845.1 uncultured Thermoleophilia bacterium | reverse complement strand
TCAAGGACGAGGGCCTGCGCGAGTCCGTCAAGGTGATGGTCGGCGGCGCCCCCGTGACCCAGGCCTGGGCCGACGAGGTGGGCGCCGACGGCTACGGGGCCAATGCCGGCATGGCGGTGGAGCGGGCGAAGGGGCTGGTGGCGTAGGGGCTCACCGCACGGGTTCGCTCTTTCGCTTCGGCCGGGCGCGGTCGGCCAGCGGCATCGTTCGCAACAGGAACTTGTCGAACTGCGGCACCGTGAAGGCCGCCAATCCGTAGCCCGGGGTGTTCAGCAGACCCTTCTCGATCAGACGGGCTTGCGTCGGGCCAACTTGGGCGGCGGCGCGCTTGAGCACGGCCGCCACCTCACCGGCCTTCTGCGGCTCCGCGCTGAGCTCCGCCATGGCTCGCAGGCAACTCAGCTCCAGGGGCGTGGTGCGTTCCGCCCGCACCCGAAAGAAGCTGCCGTCCGGCTTCGCCGCGACGAGCGGGCGCACGGCGGCGACATCGGCGGCGCTGACCGGCGCGTCCGCGGCTTCGTCCCAGACGATACGGCCGTACTCCTGGATGAACTTGGGATAGCCCTCCGTGACGGCGACGGTCTCGTCGGCCGCCTCGTCGGTGAACGCCACGCCGAGGTCTGGTACGGGCTCCACGAGAGCGCGCAGCGCCTGCTCGTGAGGCAGACGGCCGATCGAGGGAAATCGGAAGAGCCGCTCGGAACACGACTTGGCCTCACCGGCCAAGCGCGCATCTCAGGCAGACCAGCCCCGACGAAGGTGATCGGCATAGCGCGCTGTACAGACTTGTGCAGAGCCGCGATCAAGGCCTCGAAGTCGACTCGCGGTAGATGCTGGATCTCGTCGAAGAGGAACACGACGCCACGACCGGACTCCTTGGCGACCTCGCCGAGCGCGACAACCAGGTGGGCGAGATCCTGGACGATCTCGCCCGTGTCGGCCATGCCTTCGGCAGCCTCGACGTCGAACCCGGCGTGAGAGCGCCATTCGAAGAGACGGTGATGGTGAAGGACTTCAGAACGCCGGCCGCTCGGCGCGCCCGATCCTTCCAGCGCGCCTTGGGCGCAAGCTGCAGAAGAGCGCGGCGCGTGGGTTGAGCCATACGCAGCCCAAAGTCGGGGTGCCTCGTGATCTCCGCCTCGATTGCGATCCACCCCTGCGCCTCGGCGCGGATCCTGAGCTCGCCGAGCAGCACGGTCTTGCCGACGCCGCGCAAGCCCGTGACGATCACCGACTGATCGGTGGAACCGCGGGCGAGGCGTGCCAACAGGACATCGAACGCCGCAAGCTCGTCTTCACGACCTACCAGCGCCGGCGGACCGGCGCCGGCATTGGGTGTGGAGGGGTTGTCACGTAGGTCCATGGAACTCCCTACTACTTTCTCCGGGTTTCTCGCCGGCGGATAAACCAGGACGAACCCGGACCAACCTGATGGCCCCGAGCCCGCGCCATGCGCTGCCAGCCCCCTGAATGACTATGCCATCGTCATCCGACGGAAGACCAGTGCCCGCGCGGAATGCAAACCCCAAAGTTGACGACGGAGGGGGTCGCATGGCGCACCGGCGCCGAACGACGAAGCGAAGCGCGGCTCTTCCGCCCGCCCGCCCCAAGGGCCCGCGGTCAGACGAGCTCGGCCTCGGCCTCCTCGACAAGCCGTCGGAGCTCGGCGCGCACATCGGCGGCGAGCGGTTCGGGGGCGTGCGTGCGCAGGATCTCACGCGCCCGCTCTTCCGCGTTCTGCAGCGCGCCGCGCCTGCCGGCGACCTGCCAGGCGTCGTAGGGCGTGCGGTCCCAGACGCCCGGGCGCCAGATCTCCTTCATGTGCGCCCGGGTGTGCTTCTCGGCGAGGTAAGTGCCGCTCGGACCGACACTCTTGAGCACGTCGAGCGCGAGGGTCTCGTCGCTCACCTCGATGCCGCCGGCGACCTTCTGCACGATGCTGTAGATCTCGGCCTCCATGAGCAGGTGCGCGTAGCTCAGAGTCCTGGAGCCGTCGAGCAGGCCGCAGCCGCTCATCATCTCGGCGCCGGCCGAGACGCTGGCCAGCGTCGACAGCGCGTCGTCCACGGCCGCCTGCCAGCCCGGCTCCTTGGCGCCGCTGGCCATGGTTCCCATGTTCATGGCAAGCCCGTAGTGGTGCGCCATCTGCGTGGCGGCGGCAGCCAGGACGTAGTCCTCGGGGCTGCCGCCGGTGTAGCCGCCGGTCTTGAGATCCATGACGCTGGGCGCGCCGGCCATGAAGACGGGCGCGCCCGGACAGGCGAGCTGCACCAAGACGATGCCGGCGAGCACGGCCGCCAGATTGACGACGAGATTGCCGGCCATGGTAGCAGGCGCGGACGCGCCGCCGAGCGTCAGCGAGAGGAAGCCGACGGGTACGCCGGCCTCCGCCGCGATGAGTGCCGCTTCGAGGCTCACGGCGTCGTTGCTCAACGGGTCGATGGGGCAGGCGATCAGGCTCATGATCGGCCGCCGGCGGAGCTCTTCGGCCCCGCCGGCCACGGCGCGCGCCATCTCGACGGCGCGCCCAGTCATGTCGGCGCCGACGACGTCGACCGCCTGGAAGTGCTTGCTCGTGCCGGCGAAGACCGCCTCAAGCTCGTGCAGCGGCCGGGTCGCCGACGACACATCCTCGGCGGTCACCACCGGACCCCAGTAGAAGCTCACCTCGGGGGCGGCGTCAACGAAGCGCGCCGAGTCGGCAACGTCGGCCTTAGTGCTCGGCCGCCGCTCGCCGGTGTCGGGATCGATCACCCAGACGCCGCAGCCGTCGTTGCTCATGAAGCAGCGCGAACCGTCCAGGACCAGGTCGCAGCTCGGGTCGCGGGCGGCGAGGAGCGGCGCCTTCGGCGCCGCCTTCAGCGCCGCCCGCATCACTGATTCGGGCACCCGCGCGACCTGCGCCGCGCGATCCACGCGGCAGCCGCCGAGCTCCAGCGCGTCGAGCGCGCGCTCGAGCGGGAAGCGCGCGCCGACTTCCGCGAGTGTCTCCGTGATGGCGTCGTCGAGCCGCTCGACGTCCGCGTCGCTCAGCACATGCCAGTGCAACCGCGGCCGAATGGGGTCGATCCGCTGACGTACACTCACCGCTTGCTCCTCCCGGCGTCCCCGCGGATTCTACAGTCGCGCTTCCCCATGCGGCCGCGCCGCCGCTGCCGGCCGCGCGTGCCGCCGCAGACGAGAACGGGGCGGGCGCTCGCGCGCCCGCCCCGTCCAGGCTCACGCTGCCTGCGACGACCTCTACAGGCTCTCGTCGCCCGGAGGCAATGGCGTCTCGCCCATGGGGCCGTCCGACAGCGGGATCCTGGGGAGGGCCGTGTCGGCCAGGTTGTCTTCGTTCAGCGCGGCCCCGACCGGCCCCTGCAAAGGGGCGGCGCCGGGATCCGGCAGGTCCTGGTCGACCGCGGTGATGCCGAGCTCCTTGGCGTGCTGCGGCTCCTTCTCGGGGAGGATGTGCCGCAGGAAGCGCTTGGTGCGGTCGTCCTTGGGGTGGAAGAAGACCTCGCTGGGCGGGCCCTGCTCGATGAAGTAGCCGTCGTCCATGTACACGACCCGGTCGGCGACGTCGCGGCTGAAGCCCATCTCGTGGCTGACGACGATCATCGTCATGCCCTGCGCGGCGAGGTCCTTCATGACCTTGAGCACCTCGCCGATGAGCTCGGGGTCGAGAGCGCTGGTGGGCTCGTCGAAGAGCATCAGCACAGGGTCCATCGCCATGGCCCGCGCGATGGCGACGCGCTGCTTCTGGCCGCCCGAGAGCTGACTGGGGAAGAAGTCCATGCGCTCGGCGAGGCCGACCTTGGTCAGGAGTGCGTGGGCCTTCTCGATGGCGGCTGCCTTCTTCTCGTGCTTGACGAGGATAGGGCCCTCGGTGACGTTCTCGGTAGCATCCTTGTGCGGGAAGAGGTTGAACTCCTGGAAGACCATGCCGCACTTCATGCGGATGTCGTGGACGTCCTTCTTGAAGCGGCCGCCGTGGCTGCCGCACACGACGTGCACACCGCCGATCTCGATCTCGCCGGTGGTGGGGTCCTCGAGGAAGTTGAGGCAGCGCAGGAAGGTGCTCTTGCCCGAGCCGGACGGCCCGATGAGCACGATCACTTCGCCCTTGTGGACCTGCAAGTCGACGCCCTTCAGCACGTGGTTGCGGCCGAAGTACTTCTGCAGCTCCTTGACCTCCACGACGACCTCGCGGCCGACGGTGTGCTGCGCGACTCCGGATGCATCTGTCGGTTCGGTCGTGGCCATGGCTACCTCCTCTCCCTCTCTCGGGCTTTGTCGCGGGCCATACGGTTCTCGAGCTTGGCCTGCCAGAAGCTGAAGAAGATCGTGAGTGCCCAGTAGAAGGCGGCCGCCACGAGCAGGGTCGAGAAGAAGTTCATCGACGACGCACCCGCAAGCTGAGCCCGGCGCAGCAGCTCCTCAACGGTGATCACCGACACCAGCGACGTGTCCTTGATGAGCGCGATGAAGTCGTTGCCGATGGCCGGGATGACGATCTTAAACGCCTGCGGCAGGATAACGCGCCGCTGCGTCTGCCAGCCGCTCAGGCCGATCGCCCAAGCGGCCTCGTTCTGGCCCTTGGGCACCGCCTGGATGCCGGCGCGGAACACCTCGGTAAGGTAAGCGCCGTAGTTCAGCGACAGGGCCGCGACGCCGGAGACGAACGGCGACGGGTTGTAATTCTGGGGCAACCCGAACGCCTTGATGACCTCCGGCGACCCAAGGTAGATGACGTAGATCTGCAGCAGCAGCGGTGTGCCTCGGAACAGCGAGGTGTAGAAGGTCGCGACCCAGTACGGGATGCGCCCCAGCACCATCCTGAACATGTACTCGCGGCTCTGGTAGCGGTCCCAGGCCTGCCTGAACGTCATCTTCTTCGACAGGCGGCCCAAGGCGCCGAACAGCGCGAAGAGCGATGCCAGGAGAATGGAGATGATCGTGAGCTCCACAGTGATGATGGCGCCCTGGGCGATGTACCAGAACCAGTCCTTCATCACCTGGAAGTTGATGAGGGAGCCGCCGCTGGCGGCGCCCTGGGAGCCGAACTTCCACGAGTACTCGACGGTCTTCCCCTTGGTCGTGACCATCGCGACCTTGAAGTCGTAGGTGCCTTCAGGGTACGAATCTGCCCAGATGAACTGAAGTGTGGGGTTGGCCGGAGCCAGGTACACCAAGCTCGGCGGAGACGTGGTCTGCTGCTCCTTGCCGTTGACGAACAGCTTGGTCTTGGCCATATCGAGGGTCGCGCCGTTGAGGTCCAGGTTGACGTTGACCTGGGAGCCCGGCCAGTTCGTGTTATCGCCCTTCGGGTCGGGGATGACCCCGAGGACGATCGGCTCGCCCTTGGGGGTGGTCGCCGCGCCCGACGCCGTCGGCGACGGCGATGCGGACGCCGCGGCGAGTGCTCCAGGCGTGAGCGGCGTCACCGCCAGGGCGAGCAATGCCGCGAGTAGACCGAGGCTCGCGACCCATGCATGTCGTTTCATGCTCGAAACCTCTCTCAAGGGTGATGCGGCGGGGGCACCACCGGTGCCCCCGCCGCCTGCGACTTCGTGCCTGCGCTGACGCGGTCGCGCCGCGTACGTAGTACCGAAGACCCTCTACTGCTTCACCGTGAGGTCGATGCCGTTGTACCACTGCTTGGACATCGCGCTGAGAGCACCGTTCTGGTGCATCTGCTGCACGGAGTAGTTAAGCAAAGCCAGCAGGTCGGCCTCGCCCTTCTTGATCGCCATGGCGAGGTCCTCGTAGTACAGGGGCTTGCCCGAGAACTCGATGGCCTTGCCCTGGAGGATGGCCTGCTGGCCGGTGGGGCCCGCCGTCATCCAGAAGTCGAGGTTGCCGTTGAGGAGGTCGGGGACGGCGTCAAGGTCGGTGGTGTACGTCTTGACGATGGCCTTGGTGTTCGCCTTGAGAAAGTCGTAGTACGTGGTCTGGGCGCCGACGCCGACCTTCTTGCCGTCCAGGTCGCTCGCGCTGGTGATCTGCGTGCCGCCCTTCTTCACGAAGACCTGGCCCGAGGTGTAATAGTAGGGGTCCGTGAAGTCGAGGGTCTTCTGGCGCTCAGGCGTGATGGTCATGGAGCCGATGGAGACATCGAAGAGACCGCCTTGGAGGCCGGCCGGGATGGTCTCCCAGGCCGGGTGCTTCCAGACGATGCCGAGGCCGAGGATCTCGGCCATGCCCTTGGCGACGTCGACGTCGAAGCCCTTGACCTCTTTGGTCGTCTTGTCGACATAGCTCTGCGGAGCGTAGTTGGAGTCGTTGGCGACGACGATCTCGCCCTTGCTGACGATGCTGGCGGCGAGGCCGGTCGGCGCGTGGCCGAGGATGGCCTGCGCGCGGTCGGCGGCCGAGCCTGTCAGCGACCCGCCCGAGCTCGGGCTGGCGCTGCTGCCTCCGCCGCTGCTGCTGCTACTGCTCCCGCAGCCGATGGCGAACCCCATCATCCCCACGATCACGACGAGGAGTATGGCCACCGCCACGTAGGTCTTACCTTTTCTCATGCCTCCGTCCTTTCCGGCTGACTTGATCCCGACATTCCGCGAGGACCCGTTGGTGAAGATCGTCGCGGGCGCGGCCCCCACCGCCGATCGAGACATTCCGTGCTGCCTTCCCCCCGAGGCGACATCCGCTTCCGATTTATACAGCACCGAGCCCAAAAGACAAGGGTGGTCGTGCGTGAGGCCTTGGGGCGAGCGCCCTGGGTGCCACCGTCGTCGAGATCAGTCGATGCCGGCCAGACGGCGCAGCTCGGCGTCGAGCGCCGCGTCGAGCGCCGGCGGCCGGTGTTCGGCGGCAATCCGCGCCACACGCTCGTGGGCGCGGTCGAGAGCCGTCTGGCGGCCGCCGGCAGCCCAGTAGCGGTGCGGCTGGTCGTCGATCAGGGAGGGGCCGGCGGCCGGCGAAGCCGCTCCTCCGGCAGACCCGCCGATGGTCGTCAGATCGATGCCGCTCGCGATTGTACGCGCCCGCGTGAGAGCGTCGACGGCCAGCGCCATCTCCTCGTAGCTGAAGATGCGCCCGCCCGAAACCATGCCCACGCCGGTGAGCAGGTCCACGCCGCAGGCCAGCGACAGGTAGGTGGTGGTTGTGTCGTCGAGGGCGGACTGCCAGCCCGGCAGCTTGGCGCCGGACGAGTTGACACCGCACTGGGTGGGCAGGCCGTAGAACCGGCCCACGTCGGCGACGGCGGCGCCCATGATCGTGTCTTCGGGGGCGCCGCCGGTGAAGTCGCCGGTCTTGAGGTCCATCACGCTGGGGATGAAGCAAATGAACACCGGCGCGCCCGGAAAGGCCGCCTGAATGACGCACACGGCGCTGAGCGCTTCGGCGACGCCGACGACCAGGGAGCCGGCCATCGTGAGCGGCGTCGTGGAGCCGCCCATGGGCATGGTCACGAAGCCGATGGGGATGCCGGCCGCCGCGAAGACAAGGCCGGCCTCGAGCGTCCCGGCGTCGTTGCCGAGCGGCGTGACCGTGCCGAGCAGGGCGCTGATCGGCGGCGCGGCGCGCAGCCGCTCATCGCCGCCGGCCACGGCGCGCGCCATTGCGACGGCGACCTCCGCCAGATCGGGCTCGACGACCGTCACGGTCTGCACGTGCTTGCCGGTGTTGGCGACCGCCAGGTAGAGCTCGTGGAGGCCGCGCACGTCTGCGGGACGGTCCTGGGCACTCACCGCTGGCCAGCAGAAGTCGATCTCGGGCATGGCGTCGACGACCCGCGAGATGGTCGCCACGTCAGCCGCGGTTGTGCCCCGCTTCTCGCCGCTCTCGAGGTCGTAAATCTCGACGCAGCAGCCGTCTGTGCTGACCAGCGAGCGCCGGCCGGTGACCAGAGGCGCCGCGGCCCTGGCGCCGAGGGTCATCCGCGGCGGCGCCAGGTCGACCAGGCGCCGCACAAGCTCGGGCCGCAGCCGGACGCGCGCGCCGTCGACATCCGCCCCTTGGGCGGCGAGCGCGGCGCGCGCTCTTTCGCAAGGGATCGACACGCCGACATCTGCGAGCACCTCAAGCGCCGCGGCGTCGAGCTGTTCGAGCTCCTCGCCCGCGAGGATCGCCAGGCGGCCTGCCGTGCCGACGGTGTGGGTGGGGGTGTTCATCATCTGCGGATCTCCACTTCGTGTGCCTCGCCGCGGCCACAGTACACCACGCCAGGCACGAAGACACGCGGCTCGGCGACCGTCGGCCGCGGCGCGCTCGGCCCTTCGCAGGTCACCGAAGAACTGCGCGGATGACTCCCCGCGGACAGCCGCGCAGGCCCGGCATGATTGTCGGGTTCGGAGGCGGCGAGTACCATGCCTCCATGGAACCGATGGACGACGAAGAACAGGGAGAGAACGGCGCGGCCGCGCCCGGGCAGCAGGCCGGGCCAGGCGCCGCGGCTCCTGCCGGCCGCGGCCGCTGGGTGCGCCGCCTGGCCGACATCCTGCTGATCGCCGGCGGGCTCGTGCTCGCCTATCCGTTCTGGTCGGCCGGCTATGCCCAGGTGCAGCAGAGCCGGCTCGACGCTGCCTATCGCGACAACAGCGCAGCGTTCTCGACGGTGGCCGCGGCCAATGCCGGCTCGCGCCCGCGCAACGTCCCCCCGGCCGAGATCGTGCGCCGCCTGGCCGTGCTCTATGGGAGCCGGCTGAAGGCCGGCGACCCCATCGGGCGCCTGCGGATCCCGCTCATCGACCTCGATCGCCTCGTGCAGCAAGGCGTCCGCGGCTCCGCGAGCCTCGACCCCGACAGCGCCTTGCTCCGCAACGGTCCCGTGCACTACGGCCTCACGCCTCTGCCCGGGGCCGGCGAGCCCTTCGCCGTCGCCGGCCACCGCACGACCTACGGCGCGCCTTTCTACAAGCTCGACCGGCTGAAGCGTGGCGACCGCATCTTCCTGGACACGCCATACGCGCGGTTCCGCTACGAGGTCGCGAAGACGACGGTGGTCCTGCCGAACGACGTCGGCGTGCTCAGCGACCGGGGGTACGCCCTTGTGCTCACGACCTGCACGCCGCCGTACAGCGCCAGCCACCGCCTGGTCGTCTGGGCCGTGCTCGCGCGCGCGACGCCCCTGGAGAAGGCCGTCGCGGCTCCACAGTAGGGGCGCTTCCGACGCCGACGGACCCCTCTCTGCGGATGGCTCAGGGGGTCGCGGAGCGCCCGCCGGGGAACGGCGGGCGCTCCGCGGAGCTGCCCTCGAGCATCATGACCAGCAGTTCGACGCCGGGCGCCGCGCCGGGGTACTCCGGCGGCACGAAAGCCAGCCCGTCCGCCAGAGCCATGGAACGCAAGATCCCCGAGCCTTGGGGGCCGGTGGTAGTGAAGCTCCATCCACGCCCGCGGTGCAGCAGCCGGCAACGGCGCGCTTCGGTGCGGTCGCGAGAGCGCGCGACGGGCTCCTCCGCGGCGGCGAAGACGTAGGGCCGGTAAAGGTCGTGCCGGCCCTGCAGGGCCAAGAGGGCCGGCCGCACGTACATCTCGAAGCTCACCATCGCCGCCACGGGGTTGCCGGGCACGCCGAACACGAGGGTGTCGCCGCGCGTGCCGAAGGCCAGGGGCTTGCCCGGCTTCGTGGCGACGCCCCAGAAGCGGCGCTCCACGCCGAGCTCGTCCTGCACCTGCTTCACAAAATCGAACTCACCGACGGACACGCCGCCGGAGGTGATGACCACGTCGTGCTCGAGCGCGTCGGCGAGGAGTCGCCGCGTCTCGCCCAGGTCGTCCCGGGCGATGCCGAGCAGCACGGGCTCACCCCCGGCGGCCAGCACCTGGCCGTAGGCCGTGAACGAGTTGGAATTGCGGATCTGCCCGGGGGCCAGTAGCACGCCCGGCGGTCTCAGCTCGCTGCCCGTGGCGAGGATGGCGACCCGGGGACGGCGGGCTATGGCGACTGCCTGGCAGCCCACCGACGCCAGCAGGCCGATCTCGGCCGCGCCGAGACGTGCGCCCCGCGGGAAGAGGACGTCGCCCATGGCGACGTCCTCGGCGGCGCGGCGCACGTTGGCGCCCGGCAGCACAGGCTCTGTCACGACGAGCGTCTCGCCGCGCTGCTCGGTGAGCTCCACCTGCACCACGGTGTCGACTCCGGGCGGCAGCGGAGCGCCGGTCATTATCTTGGCGGCCTCACCGGCGCCGACCTCCTCGCCGACCCAGCGGCCGGCTGGTATCTCCACAACGACGCGGAACTCACGGCGTCCGGCTTCGAGCTCGGCGCCGCGCACGGCGTACCCGTCCATCGCCGAGTTGTCGAACGACGGCACGGCTTCGGGCGAGACGATCGCCGTAGCCGCGGCGCGCCCGAGCGCCTCGAGCAGCGGTACCTCTTCGGCCGGCAGCCGACGCACGGCGCCGATCACGGTGTCGATGGCTTCGTTGATGCTGATCACAAGGGTCTCCAGTGCCGGTGCAGTCTCATCTGCTTACGCATCTTAGTAAACTTCGCGGCCACATGACCCGATTCTCTAGAGCGAGAGAGGTGCACCGGGAGGCGCCCAGTGAGTCGAGAAGATCCCCAATGCCGCGCGGACCGCGACCCGACAGGGACGCGCAAGCGCCGCGTCACCGCCTTGCGTGACTTGGTCATGCAGAGCGTCTATGACGTCCCCGCCGAGGAAGTCGCGGCGAGTATCATCCGCGACGCCCTCGTGGTGTCCGCACCCGCGCCCGCGCGGCGACACTAAAGATCGCGAGGCCGAGCGCGGCGCCCGCCGCGTCGAAGAGCGCGTCGCCGAGCTGGCAGTCGCGGTAGGGCAGCGGCGCCTGCACCAATTCGATCGCCACCCCCAGACCGACGGCGAGCGCCGCCGCGCCCAGGACCGCGCGGCGGCTGAGCCGCCAGTCGTCGAGGGCGACGGCGAGCAGGAGCGCAAGAAGAGCGTAGGAGGCGAAGTGCCCCGCGGAGGTGAGCAGGTCTTCCCCTCTCTTTCCCTCGGCGACGGCGTGGACGACGCCCTGGATGGGGACGACCCCCAAGGCGACGATCGCCGCCGCCCAAACGACGGCCGCCACTCTCCAGGTACGCGCGCCCCGCATCAGGATGCTGCGGCGCCGCGGCCGCGGAGGGCGCCACCGAACGCCTCGTCGCCATCCTCCACGAGCACCGCCACCGAGCCCTCGTGCACGAGGACGCGCGCCGCGGCGACCACAGCATTGCCGAGCCCCAGGCAGGCGTCCTGGGGCAGCACGCCGCGACTGAGCGGATAGTCGAAGCCTTCCAGGGTCACGAGCGCGTCCCCCTGCAGCGGCACGATCGAGACGCGGGTACCGGCCGGCGCGTCAAGGCGCGTCTCGTCCGGCGCGGCGAGCACGCGCACCGTAAGCCGCGGCGCCGCCAGGCGCGCGGCGACGCCGCGCGCCGCCAGGCGCCGCAGAATGGCCAGATGGCCGAGGGTATGGTCGAGGGCGCCGAGGGCGCCGGCGAGCACCAGCTCGCCGGCGCCGCGGCGCAGCGCCTCTTCCGCGGCCATCTCCCCGTCGGTGAGGTCTTTGCGCACGGGGTGGCGGACCAGTTCGACGCCCGCCGCCTCGAGGCGCTCGACGTCGCCCGCCGGCAGCGAGTCGAAATCGCCGACCACGAGGTCGGGGCGAACCCCCTGCTCGAGCAGAAAGCGAGCGCCGCCGTCCGCGGCGACCACCATGTCGGCGGCCAGCGCCCAGCCGTGGTAGTACGCAGGGTCGTCGTAGTCGCCGCCGAGGAAGACCGCGGCAAGACGCGCACGGTCCGGCCCCGGGCCGCTTCCGCGCGGGCCGCCGGGCGCGCCGCTCACGACGGCACCCGACGACCGCGCCCCGGAAAGGCCGCGTCGTAGGCCTTGAGCAGCGGCCAGAGCAGGAGCGTGGTGAGGATACCCTCGGGCACCAGATACAGCAGGTTGTAGGTCGCCGCATACAGCCACGAGGCCTCCCAGCCGGGAGCGTAGGCGGCGAAGAAGATGAGGCCCGAGAGGAAGTGGCAAGCGAAGCGCGCGAGCAGGGCGAGGGCCACGGCCAGGGTGAGAGAGCGCCAGCCGCGCACGTCCACGAAGCCGGCCACGGCCAGCGCCATGAACGCCAGCGGGTAGTCGAGGGCGGCCTGTGCCGGGTGGAAGACGAAGGCCCCCGGCAGGCCGAGCTGGAGCAAACCGTACAGCAGGCCGGCAGTGGCCGCTGGGACCACGCCGCGGCGCACCGCGACGAACACGATGGGCAGCAGCTCGAGACTCACCGAGCCGCCTTGCGGCATCACGAACACGCGCACCTGTCCGAGCACCGCCGCCAGCGCAATGGCGACCCCGATCTCCGCGAGGGCCTGCACGCCCCAGTGCGCGGGGTTCAGGTTGAGCCGCGCACGCGCATCGAACGCCGGCGGCGTGACCGAGGCCAATGGAGTGCTCATCGCAGGATCTCTCCCTTCGCTGGCATTACCCAGCAGCGCCCGAAGACGCCGCCACCCGAGGGTGGTCAGGTTCGACGCGTCGGCGCTAGGAAGCGCCTTCTCAGCTCCTCCGCCAGGAGCTCCGCAGGACCTCCACAGTGTACCTCAGGCGGGGCGACCGGGCACGTCCCATTTCACCCTGCCCAGTCATCATTCACAGCACCCTGTGGAGAATGTGGATAAGAATCTTGCCCCTCGCTTGCAGGCTCACAACCGCCGTGGATAAGACGTTGACGACCAAGACTCCCCTTGACACGGTGCCAACGCGATACTCACGCCTCACTTACGCCACGAACTGTCTATTTTGCAGGTAGTTCTCTGTATCAGCAGGTGCGGTGGTGGTGGCGCTGGAGTCGCCAAGGCACGACGTCGTCGCGGCGGCGAGCCGGACCCTCGCACCAATGAGCGTGAAACCGCAGTTTCCACAAGACCCGCAAATTGGGCACGTCTGCGGGCTTCCGCCAGAGCTCTTTCCACATATCTTGAACAGGCTGTGGATAACCCCGGATATTCTGCCGCGGAATATGGCTGCGCGCAGCCTCTTCCGGCGTTTCAGCAGGCTGCGGCGCCTCTGCTATACTCGGCGCCCCCATGGAGTCGTTTCTCGACAGGCTGCTCGCCGACGAGAGGGCCGCGGTCGCGCCGCCCTCGACGCCGGCTGCGGTCGCGGCCCTCACCCCCAGCGCCCCGCCCCGGCGACCGGGTCCGGACGGCGAGCTGCCCGGCGTCCCCCTCGGACCTGAGGCTCCGCGCATCGCGATCTACGACACCCTCACGTCACCGCCGCGCGTCATCGCCGTGGAAGAGAAAGACCTGCCGGCCCTCATCGCCTCGCTGGCGGAGAAGACGTATCACTACTGTCGTGAGCAGGGCGGCCAGATCCCGTACACGGTGCTCCAGGAGCTCATGGAGAACCTCCTGCACGCCTGTTTCCGCGACGTTGTGATCACGATCCTCGACAACGGACAGACCATCCGCATCTCCGACCACGGGCCCGGCGTTGACGACAAGGATCGCGCCTTTCAGCCGGGCTTCACCACCGCCACCGCGCTGCAGCGCCAGATCATCCGCGGGGTCGGCTCGGGGCTGCCGGTCGCGCGCGAGTCGCTCCAGTTCCTGCGCGGCGTGCTCACGGTCGACGACAATCTCGGAGGCGGCGCCGTGTTCACGATCAAGATGCCGGCGCACGCCCCCGAGCCGGTAGCCAAGCCGCACGCCTCGCAGGTCAAGCTCACGACGCGGCAGACCAAAGTGCTCGTGCTCCTAATGGAGCTCGGTTCGTCCGGCCCCACGGCGATCGCCAAGGAGCTCGGCATCTCCTCGGCGACGGCCTTCCGGGAGCTCGTTGTACTGCAGGACATGGGGTTGATACACTCGCTCGGCGACGGCAAGCGAGCCTTGCGCGAGGAGGGTCTCCACCTCCTCGAGAGCATCCTCTGACTGACGGTCTCAAGCATCCCCGGCGCGCCGCCGCATCCCCCGGGGACCAACACGACGGGGCGCGCACGGACGACCAGCTCACACTCATCTGGGATGAGGCGAAGAAGCACCTTCGCGGGCGCCTGAACGAAGCGGCCTTCCAGTTCTGGTTCGACCGCACGCTGCCGCTCGGCCTCGACGACGGCGCCTTCGTCATCGGCGTCCCCAACGACTTTGTCCGCGAGTGGATCGAGAGACGTCTGGCGGGGCAGGTCGCCGAGGCGCTCGCCGAGGTCCTCGGCGACACGGTCGATGTGCGCGTCGTCGTCGACGCACGGGCGGCAGAGCTGCCCCAGCAGTCCGCGGTGGCGGAGCCGCCCGCCGCGGGCGAGGAGCCGGCGCGGTCGGCCGGCGCGAAGACAAAGCCCCGCCGCGCCTCGGGCGCGCGCCCCACCCGGGCCGCCAAGGCCGCCGGCGACCTCAACCCACGCTACGTGTTCGACCGCTTCGTCACCGGCCCGCACAACGAGTACGCGACGGCCGTCGCGCGCAGCGTCGCGGAGTCGCCGGCCACCGCCTACAACCCAGTCTTCATGTACGCCGACACCGGGCTCGGCAAGACCCACCTCATCCAGGCCATCGCTCACGCCGCGCAGGAGCAACACCCGGATCTGCAGATCAGGTACGTCACCGTCGAGCGCTTCACCGACGACTTCATCAACGCGGTCACCGACAAGAACCGCATCGACGGCTTCAAGCAGTCCTACCGCGAAAACGACGTGCTGCTCATCGACGACGTGCAGTTCCTCGTTGAGAAGCAGCAGACGCAGGTTGAGTTCTTCCACACTTTTAACGCGCTCTATGAGGCCGGCAAGCAGATCGTGATCACCAGCGACCGGCCGCC
This sequence comes from uncultured Thermoleophilia bacterium, assembly GCA_903862845.1. Classification (GTDB taxonomy): domain Bacteria; phylum Actinomycetota; class Thermoleophilia; order UBA2241; family UBA2241; genus CAIXSE01. The sequence goes on along the minus strand of CAIOZS010000230.1, from coordinate 9,030 downwards.
GCTTGAGTTGAAGGAGCTGGAAGAGCGGCTGCGCACGCGCTTCGGCCAGGGCGTGGTGGTCGACATCAGCCGGCCTGACCTCGAGACGCGCATCGCCATCCTGCGCAAGCAGGTCAAGTGGGAGGGCTTCCAGATCGCCGAGCCGGAAGTGCTGGAGTGGATCGCCTCTCGCGTCACGACCAACATCCGCGAGCTGTACGGCGCCCTCACCCGGGCGGTCAGCTACGCGTCCTTCCGAGGCAATGAGGTCACGCTCGATATCACCAAGGAGGCCCTGAAAGACATCGTCCCCAAGACCTACCAGCGCGCCATCACGATCGAGATGGTGCAGGCCGAGGTCGCGCGTCAGTTCGGCATGCACGTCAACGATCTGCGCGGTAACCGGCGCACCCAGGACGTAGCTTACGCGCGCCACATCGCCATGTACCTCTCGCGCGATCTCACTGAGGCGTCCCTGCCCCAGATCGGCGCCCGTTTCGGCGGCCGCCATCACACCACCGTAATCCACGGCGTCGACAAGATCGAGCGCCAGCTGAAGGACGGCCACGACCCCCAGCTTCAGGATCTCGTGGCCCTCATCGCGTCCCGCCTCAAGACGGTCCACTGAGCGGCCCCCCGCTCTCCTCTCCGCCACTACCCCCCGCTCTCCGCAAACCGTGTGCACAACCATTCGTCAACCCGTGGACGTTCTCCCGCGGGGCGACTAAATCGGCTATGCTTTGCTCCAGAAGGAGGGCCGACACGGAAGGCGCGTCTGGTTCTGCACACCCCGCCCACAGCGCTGTGCAGAGGTCCGCGCCCCCGCCGAGCGGGAAGAACCACCTCTCTCCACATCGTCAACAGGCGCTATGACGATGACGAGGAGAATATGTCTTCTCTTTATTCTCATAAGGAGTCGGGATGAAGCTCACGTGTGATCGCTCTGCGCTGATCGACAAGCTCGCGATCCTCGCCCGCGGCGTGTCCACGAGGAGCGCGCTGCCGGTGCTCTCGGGCATCCTGCTACAGGCGTCCGAGGGTCGTCTGGACCTGTTCTCGACCGACATGGAGCTCTCCATCAAAGCCAGTCTCGCGACAGCTATTGAAGGCGACGGCGAGATCGTCGTGCCGGCGCGCCTGTTCACGGATGTCGTCCGCAATCTCCCCGGAGAAGAAGTCGTCATCGAGGCCGGCGAAGCCGCCGTCAAGGTCACCGCCGGACGTGCCGAGTTCTCTCTCAACGCTTGGTCGGCGAGCGACTTTCCGCAGACCTCCACGTTCGATACGAGCGAGGCATTCGTCATGGGCCGCGCGCCTTTCGTCGAGACGCTGACCAAAGCGGGCCGCGCCGCCTCCCGCGACGAGACGCGGCCGATCCTCACCGGCGTGCTCATGACCATTGTCGGCGACACGCTGAAGATGGTGGCCACCGACAGCTATCGGCTGGCCGTCAAAGAGACGAAGCTCGAGAGGGCCCTGGAGACCGAGGTCCAGGCCATCGTGCCGGTGAAGGCTTTGACCGAGGTTTCCCGGCTGGCTTCGTCAATGGGCGACGGCGATATCGAGGTCGCGATCGGCGAGAACCAGGCGCTCTTCAAGCTCGGCGACCCGGCCGGCGACGTCTGGGTCGCGTCGCGACTCATCGACGGGCAGTTCCCGAACTACAAGCAGCTGCTACCGGACTCGTTCGACCACGAGGTCACGCTGGCGAGAGACGAGCTCGTGGCGGCGGCGCGGCGCGTCAGCCTGCTGGCGCAGAAGAACGCGCCCCTTCGTCTCTCTTTCGCGGAGCATAGGCTCACGATGAAGGCGCTCACGCAGGACGTGGGCCAAGCCGAGGAGTCTCTCGACGTGGACTTCAGCGGCGAGGCCTTTGAGATCGGCTTCAACCCGGCCTATCTCATCGACGGCATCGACGCGATCGATGACGCCGGGGTCGTGCTGCGCTTCACCAGCCCGCTGCGGCCGGGGCTCGTGAGTGGTTCGGACGGCGGCTTCGTCTACCTCATCATGCCGATTCGCCTGAGCAACTGAACGTCGTCGTAAGCGGCGCCTTGCCGCTGGGCGCGTTTCTCAAGCTCGCCGGTGCGGCGAGCACAGGTGGCCACGCGAAGCTGCTGGTGCAGAACGGCGAGGTCAGCGTGAACGGCGAGGTCGACACGCGACGCGGGCGCACCCTGCAGCCCGGCGACGTGGTCGCCGTCGGTGGCAAGGAGTACCGCGTGTGTTCGTCTCCAGTCTGAGGCTCGTCAACTTCCGCTCGTACTGTGACGCCACGGTCAGCTTCGGCGCCGGGCTCAATGTCGTGGTCGGCCAGAACGCTACCGGCAAAACAAACCTTCTCGAGGGCGCCTGGTTCGCGCTCCGCGGCAGCTCACCACGCACGCGTCGCGAGGAGAAGCTCATCACTTGGGGCGAGCGCTTCACGCGCGTGGAGCTGGTGTTGGGCGGCCCGGCCGCAGGCCCGCAGGCCGTCGAGGTCGCCTACGCGCCGGGCCAGGGCAAGCGCGCCCGCTGGAACGGTGTCGAGGTCACCTCGCAGGATGAGCTCCGCGAGCGCACCCAGGTGTTCATCTTCGTGCCCGAGAGCCTCCTCTTGGTCAAGGGTAGCCCGGCACGGCGGCGTGCCCACCTGGACGCCTTCGCCGGTGCGCTCGATGCGCGGTACGCCGCCGCCGCGCGCGAGCTGCAGACGGCCCTTCGTCAGCGCAACGCCCAGCTTCTCGCGGTCAGGAGCGGCGCGTCGCCGGGCACGCTGGATCCGTGGGACGTGCAGTTTGCGCGTGCCGCCGTCGCGCTGGGGCAGCGCCGCCGCGACCTCGTCGCCGAGCTTTCCGGGCGCTTCGCCGCCGCGGCCGCCGGGCTTGCCCCGGGGGTCAGTACCTTCGTCCTGCGGCTCAACAGCCAGCTTGCGGGCGTGGGCTACGAAGAGGCCGCGCTGCTCGAGGAGCTGCGCCTACGGAGGCCGGGAGAGACCGCAAGGGGCCTCTCCCTCTTCGGCCCCCACCGCGACGATCTCAGATTCCTTGAAGTCGACGCCGGCGAGGACGCTCCGGGGTTCGCGGCCGACGAAGCGACGGATGCAGGGAGCCCCGCCTTCGCGGCGGCCGCGCTCGCCGGACCGGCGTGCGGCCCTGTGGACCTGCCGCACGGAGGCCGCGACCTGCGCCTCTTCGGTTCGCAGGGTGAGCAGCGCGCCGCGGTACTGGCGCTGCTGCTCGCGGAGCAGCAGCTCGCGACGGCGCGCACCGGCGAGCAGGGCACGCTCTTCCTCGACGACGTGATGAGCGAGCTCGATCACGCGCGACGTCGGCTCCTTGTCCGCCAACTCAGGTGTGCCGGCCAGGCCATCATCACAACGACCGACCTCCACTACTTCGTGGAGGAAGAACTGGACCAGGCGACGGTGATCGAGCTGCCGCTCGCGGGCTCGCTTCGGCTCGGGGGCGCTTCGCCGTCGGCCTACGCAGCCGGGCCGGCGCCGCCGCGCGAGGATGCGTTGTGAGCGACGCCCCACGGGCAGGCCGCCGCGCTGGTGAAAGCGACCCCAAACGCCTCGGCGATATCCTGAGCACCGCGCTCGGACGCATGGCGACCAGCGACCGGGGGCGCGCCTATGCCGCCTGGGCACGCGCCGCCGGCGAGCAGGTGGCGAGCGGCGCGCGTCCCCGCCACTTCTCGCGCGGCGTGCTCACCGTCGAGTGCACCTCCTCGGTGTGGGCCCACGAGCTCACGTATCTCGGCGGCCAGATCCTCAGGCGCATGGATGAGGTCGCGCCAGGGCACCCCGTGGAGCGCTTCCGCTTCGTCATCGAGCGCGCCGCGCCGAGGCAGGAAGAAGAGCCTTCCGCGGTGAAGGAAGAAAGGCGGTACGAAAGGCCCGCGCCGCCCGACCTCAGCGGGGCGCGGGCAGAGGCGGAGGGAGTGCATGACGAGCGGCTCCGGGCGGCCATCGAGGCCGCGCTGCGCGCGCCGTCTTCGGCGTCCCCGGAGACTCCCGGCGACGGCCCCCTTCGCGGTTGACGAAAACAGCGGATTTGCGGCGCTTTTATGCCGCCCTCAAGTTCGCTCTGAGGCTTCGCGTTTGCTATACTTGCGCAGGCAGGTCAGGCCTGCCTTTCCTACCCCCATCCCGCCCCTCGGCACATTGCGAGGCTGAGTGAAACAGCCACATTACGACGCCCAGGATATCCAGGTCCTCGAAGGCCTCGAGCCGGTCCGCGAACGCCCCGGCATGTACATCGGCTCCACCGGCCCCCGCGGTCTTCACCACCTCGTCTACGAGGTGGTCGACAACTCCGTCGACGAAGCTCTGGCCGGCTACTGCGACGCCCTCGTTGTCACCATCAACCCCGACAACTCCGTCACCGTCGCCGATAACGGCCGCGGCATCCCCGTCGGGATCATGGACAAGTACAACAAGCCCGCCGCCGAGATCGTGCTCACCATGCTCCACGCCGGCGGCAAGTTCGGCGGTGCCGGCTACAAGGTTTCCGGCGGCCTGCACGGCGTCGGCGTCTCCGTCGTCAACGCGCTGTCAGAGTGGCTCGAGCTCGACATCTACGTTGAGGGCTTCCACTGGCACGAGCGCTTCGAGCGCGGGGTACCGATCGGGACACTGGAGAAGAGGGAGAAGCTCGGCAAGGACGCGCCCAGCGGCACCACCGTGTCGTTCATGGCCGACCCCGACATCTTCGAAGAGGTCAACTACGACTTTCGCGTGCTCGCCCAGCGCCTGCGCGAGACCGCCTTCCTCACCAAGGGCCTGCGCATCGAGCTCAACGACGAGCGCGCCGAGGGCGAGAGCGTCGTGTTTCAGTACGAGGGTGGCATCAAAGACTTCGTCACCTACATCAACCGCGACAAGGACGCTATCCACCGCAGCATCATCTTTCTCGAGAACGAGACCAAAGATGGCGCCGTCGAGATCGCCATGCAGTGGAACTCCTCGTACAACGAGTCCATCTTCACGTTCGCCAACAACATCAACACCACCGAGGGCGGCACGCACCTCTCGGGCTTCCGCAGCGCGCTCACGCGCACCATCAACGACTACGCCCGCCAGAAGGGCCTCCTCAAGGAAAAGGAGGAGAACCTCTCCGGCGAGGACGTCCGCGAAGGGCTCACGGCGCTCATCTCGGTGAAGCTCAAGAACCCGCAGTTCGAGGGTCAGACGAAGACCAAGCTGGGCAACACCGAGATCCGCAGCCTGGTCGAGGTCTCGGTCAACGCCAAGCTCGCCGAGTTTCTGGAGGAGAACCCCTCCGAGGGGCGGCAGATCGTCGACAAGTCCGTCAACGCGGCCCGGGCGCGTAATGCGGCGCGCAAAGCGCGCGACCTCACGCGCCGCAAGGGCCTGCTCGAGGGCAGCACGCTGCCCGGCAAGCTCGCCGACTGCTCCATCAAGGATCCGGCGCTCAGCGAGATCTACCTGGTGGAGGGCGACTCGGCCGGCGGCTCTGCCAAGCAGGCGCGCGACCGCAGCTTCCAGGCAATCCTGCCGTTGCGCGGCAAGATCATCAACGTCGAGAAGGCGCGTATCGACAAGATGCTTGCCAACAACGAGATCCTCACGATGGTCAGCGCCATCGGCGCCGGCCTCGGCGAGGAGTTCGACGTCGCGCAGGCGCGCTACCACAAGATCATCATCATGACCGACGCCGATGTGGACGGCTCGCACATCCGCACGCTCATTCTCACCTTCCTCTTCCGGCACATGAGGCCGCTGGTCGAGGCGGGCTACATCTACATCGCCCAGCCGCCGCTCTACCGTCTCAAGCAGGGCAACCAGGAGACCTACATCCACAAAGAGAGCCAGCTCGAGGAGATCCTGCTGCGCGGGCGCCTTGAGCAGATCCGCGTCGACAACACCGACACCGGCTTCACCTTCAGCGAGACCCGGTACCAGCGCTTTCTCAAGCTTTTCGGCGAGTACGAGGGCTGGGTCAAGAAGCTCAAGAGCCAGTGGGGCGGCGAGCTCATCGACTGGCTCAAGAACGGCCCCATGATCGAGGCCGAGCTGCCGACCTTCGAAGCACTTCTCGGGGTGCTCGGGGAGGACATCGACAAGCGCTACGTCATCGATGTCCTCGGCGTCGACGCTGAGGAACTGGTCGCCGACACGCGTCTGGTCGAGCGGCGCACCGGCCTGGCCGCGAACCTGCGCATTCCCTACGCGGCCGTCGCCGGGCGTGAGTTCCAGGCTCTCAGGCGCGTCCACGAGCGCGTCAGAGAGATGGTCGGCAAGCCGCCGTTCGTGCTGCACCTGGGCAACCGCAAGGCAGAGGCGCAGAGCTATGAAGAACTGCGCGTCGAGATCGTGGAGCTCGCCAAGGAGGGCATCCAGCTACAACGCTTCAAAGGGCTCGGCGAGATGAACCCAGACCAGCTCTGGGACACCACCATGAACCCCATGACGCGCACCCTCCAGCTCGTGTCCATGGAGGATATCCAGGCGGCCGACGAGGTCTTCACGATGCTCATGGGCGACAAGGTCGAGCCGCGCCGCGCGTTCATCGAGAAGAACGCGAAAGAGGTGCGGTTCCTCGATGTCTGACAACCTGCAGACACTCGAAGGCAAGATCGAGCCCATCGAGCTCGAAGACGAGATGCGCTCGTCGTTCATCGACTACGCGATGAGCGTGATCACCGATCGCGCGCTGCCCGACGTGCGCGACGGCCTCAAGCCCAGCCAGCGGCGCGTCCTCGTGGCGATGAACGACCTGGGTCTCGCGCCCAACAAGCAGCACCGCAAGTGCGCCAAGATCGCCGGCGACACCTCCGGCAACTACCACCCCCACGGCGAGGCCGTCATCTACCCCACGCTTGTGCGCATGGCGCAGGACTTCAACATGCGCTACACGCTAGTGGACGGCCAAGGCAACTTCGGCTCGGTCGAAGGCGACTCGCCGGCCGCCATGCGCTATACGGAGGCCCGTTTCAGCAAGATCGCCGTCGAGATGATGCGTGACATCGACGCCAACACCGTCGACTGGATGCCCAACTACGACGAGACGCGGCGTGAACCTACCGTGCTGCCCAGCCGCATGCCCAACCTCATGGTCAACGGGGCTTCCGGCATCGCCGTCGGCATGGCCACCAACATCCCGCCCCACAACCTCGGCGAGGTGGTCGACGCCACCATGCGCATCATCGACGACCCCGAGGCCACGGCCGACGACCTCATGGAGTGCATCAAGGGGCCCGACTTTCCCACCGGCGGCGTCATCCTCGGTACCGCGGGCTTCAAGGAGGCCTACCGCACCGGCCGCGGCCGCGTGCGCGTGCGCGCCAAGGCGCACACCGAGCAGCTCAAGGGTAACCGCTCGGCGATCATCGTCACGGAGCTGCCCTACCAGGTCAACCGCGCCTCACTCATCGACAACATCGTCGACCTGGTCAAGACCAAGAAGATCACCGAGATCAGCGACCTGCGCAACGAGTCAGACCGCGCGGGCATGCGCCTTGTCATCGAGCTCAAGCGCGAAGCCATCCCCATGGTGGTGCTCAACAAGCTCTACAAGCACACCCAGATGCAGACGACCTTCGGGATCATCAACATCGCCCTGGTCGGCGGCGTGCCGCGCACCCTCACGCTGCCGGAGATGCTCAAGGCCTACGTCGCCTTCCAGAAAGAGATCGTCATCCGGCGCACCAAGTTCGAGCTCGACAAGGCCGAGACAAGGGCTCACATCCTCGAAGGCCTGCTCGTCGCCCTCGACAACCTCGACCAGGTCATCAGCATCATCCGCAAGGCCTCCGACGTCGACGCGGCGCGCGAAGCTCTCATGGACACCTTTGAGCTCACGCGGCCGCAGGCGCAGGCCATCCTCGACCTGCGCCTCCAGAAGCTCACCAGCCTCGAGCGCGACAAAGTCACCGAGGAACACCGCGGCTTGCTGGCGCGCATCAAGGACCTTCGCGAACTGCTCGGCGACGAGGCCAGCATCTACGGAGTCATCAAGACCGAGCTCCTTGAGATCAAGCGGCTCTACAACGACGACCGCCGCACAGAGATCCTCCCCGACGAAGGCGAGCTCGACCTCGAGGATCTCATCGCCGAAGAGCAGATGGTGATCACCATCACGAAGACCGGGTACGTGAAACGCATCCCGGTCGCTACCTACCGCCAGCAGAAGCGTGGCGGCGTGGGCGTGGCCGGCATGGACCTCAAAGAGGAGGACGAGGTCGAGCACCTCTTCATCACCAGCACGCACAACTTCCTGCTCTTCTTCACCAGCGTCGGCAAGGTGTACCGGCTCAAGGTCCACGAGCTGCCGCTGGCGGGGCGCAATGCCAAGGGCAAGCACATCGTCAACCTGCTGCCGCTGCGTCAGGACGAGAAGATCTGCGCCGTCATCAACACGCGCAACTTCGACCCGGCCGAAGGCAAGTTCCTCATCTTCGGCACCAAGGCGGGCATCGTGAAGAAGACCCTCTTCGGCAGCTACAACACGCCGCTCAAAGCCGACGGCATCATCGCCATCGACATGCGCCCGGGCGACGAGCTCATGACGGTGCGCAACACCAGCGGTGACGACGACATCATCATGGTCAGCCGCCTCGGCCAGGGCATCCGCTTCCACGAGAGCGACGTGCGGCCCACTGGGCGTAACACCTCGGGGGTGCGCGGCATGAAGCTGCGCAGGGCCGACGAGGTCATCTCGATGGATATAGCTCGCGACGACAGCGACCTGTTCGTGATCACCGACAACGGCTACGGCAAGCGCACGCCCATCAGCGAGTGGCGCGTGCAGGGCCGTGGCGGGCAAGGCGTCATCGCTATCAAGCTCACCGATGTCAAGGGTTATCTTGTCGGCGTGCGCCTGGTACGCGAGAACCACGAGGTCATGCTGCAGAGCCGCGACGGCGTCATGATCCGTATGCGCTCCGACGGCATCAGCCGCCAGAGCCGCACCGCCACCGGCGTGCGCGTCATGAATCTGCGCGAGCACGACGTCGTGAGCGCTGTGGCCCGCATGGTCGTCAGCGAGAGCGGTGCCACCGACGAAGAGATCGACGCGGATTAGCCGGCGTAGCGGGGCTAACGTC
>CAIOZS010000229.1 GCA_903862845.1 uncultured Thermoleophilia bacterium | reverse complement strand
GGCCTGCGCGACTCGGTGAAGGTGATGATCGGCGGCGCCCCCACGACCCGCGCCTGGGCCGACGAGATCGGCGCCGACGGCTACGCCGAGGACGCCATCGAGGCCGTGGCCACGGCCAAGAGCATCCTCGGGGTGGGCTGAGCGCAAGCCGGCTTCGCAGAGCCACGCTTCTCTGGGGGCGGCCGCGCGGGAGCGTGGCCGCCCCCTTCTGTCGTCTTCGAGACGCCGGCGCCGCCCGTCGCCCGCGGCGACGCAGGTGTGAAGCGCCTTCCCATTCGGTAAAGTGGAGCACGCATGGCTGCCGACCACGACGCATATTTCGAGGAGGTCGAGGCGCGCTTCGAGAGGGCCCTCGATTTCGACTTGGGTCTCGAGGAGGAGTTCCACGTCCTCGACCCTGAGACCCTGGAGCTCACTCCCGGATTCGAGCCCCTGCGCGAGGCCGCCGGTGAGCGCCTGCGCGGACGCATCGCCGGAGAGCTGCTGCTCTCGGAGATCGAGGTGTCCACGCCGCGCACCCTGCACTTCGGGCAGGCGGCGAAGCAGATGCTCCTGAACCGCGCCGAGCTGTTCGCCCTCGCGGACCGCGAGGGCTACGCCCTCGGCGCTACAGGCACGCACCCCTTCTCGGCGTGGAAGGACCAGCAGATCATCGACACGCCCCACTACCGGCTCGTCGAGGAGAGGCTCAAGTACGTCGCCTGGCGCAACAATACCTGGGCGGCGCATGTGCACGTGGGCGTGCGCGGCTGCGACCGTGCGGTGGCCGTCTGTGACGCGTTGCGCACATACCTGCCGCACCTCCTCGCGCTGTCGGCCAACTCGCCGTTCATCGAAGGCGTGTGGACGCAGCTTCACTCCGCGCGCACGCAGACTTTTGTGCGCATGTTCCCTCGCTGCGGCATCCCCGACGCGTTCGGCACGTGGGCCGCGCATCGCGGCTTCTACGAGGAGCTCATCGACACCAACTGCATCCAGGAGTTCACCCAGATCTGGTGGTCGGTGCGTCCGCATCACCGCTTCGGCACCGTCGAGGTCCGTATCTGCGACGCGCAGACGGAGGCCTGGCAGAGCCTGGCCATCTCGTCGCTCACCGTGGGTCTCATCGCTCACTTGGCGCGCGTCTACGACGAGGGCATGCCGCTGCCCATCCTGCCCACTCGCTACTTGGAAGAGAACCTCTGGCGGGCGATCCGCTACGGGATGGACGGAAAGCTGGTGGACTGGGCGATGGGGGAGGAGCTCACGGCGTCCGACGCTATCCGCCATCTGATCGAGATCGCGGCGCCTCAGGCCGACGCCCTGGGGCTCACGCCGCACCTCGAGGGTGTGGAGCGCATGTTGCGCGAGGGCAACGGCGCCCAGCAGCAGGTGAAGGCTCACCTCGAGGGTGAGACTTTGCCGGAGGTCTTCGCCGGTACGGTGCGCCGCGCGCATGCGATATCTCTCCAGGAAACCGCCGCTACGCAGGAGGATCCGGCATGAGCGACGAGCAGCGCAGGGGCGGCGCGCCGACAGAAGAACAGCGCGCCCGCGCGATCCGCGAGCAGCTCAGAAGTCTGCACGCCTTCGATCTCGCCTACGAGATGATGATCAGTCTGGTGACCTTCGGCTACCAGAAGATGGGGCTCACGGACGAGACCCGTGAGCTCCGTGACCTGGGCGACGCGCGGCTGGCGATCGAGCTCCTGCGCGCCAACCTGGAGGTCGTGGAGCGCGAGCAGGGCGAGGGGCGTACTCGCGACGTGCGCTCCACGCTGGCGCAGATGCAGCTCGGGTATGCGCAGGCCGTGCAGCTTGGGGGCGCGGCGCCGGCGCCGCGGCCGCAGGCCGCCGAGCCGGTGGCCGAAGAGCCGGCGGCGGACGAGGCGGACGCCTCGGAGCTCGCCGGCGCTCCGGAGCCCACGGACGCCGCGGAGCCCGCCGGCGCCCCGGAGCCCGCGGCCGCGGAGCCCGCGGACGCCCCGGCGGCGGCACGGAAGCCTGCCGCGAAGAAAGCGGCTGCGAAGAAGGCGGCGGTCAAGAAGGCCGCGCCGAAGAAGCCTGCCGCCAAGAAGGCCGCGCCGAAGAAGCCGCGCGGCGGCGCTACTCCAGCGGCCGGCTGATCTCGCCGTAGAGCTCGGGGCGGCGGTCGGTGAAGTAGGTGTGACCGCCGCCGTCTCCGCCGCGCACCTCGTCGACGAGCGCGGCGTCGAGCTCGGCATGCAGCACTTCGTTGCTCGCGCCGGCCTCGGCGAGCACCGATCCGCGCGGATCGACGATGCGGCTGGCCCCCAGGAAGTCGCCTCCGGCCCCCGGCCCCGCGTGGTTGGCGGCCGCCAGGTAGCACCCGTTCTCGAGCGCTCGGGCGACGGTGGCGGCGCGCCAGATGTGCTCGCGGCGGGCGGCGAAGGCCGCCGGCGCGAGCAGCAGGCGCGCGCCGCGCAGGGCAAGGGCGCGGGCGACCTCTGGGAAGCCGAGCTCGTAGCAGACGACGAGACCGCAGGGCCAGCCGGCGATCTCGCCGTGCCAGAGGTCGCGAGCGGGCGCGAACCACTGCTTCTCGGCTCGGAAGAGATGCGTCTTGCCGGAGAGCTGCGGCGGCGCGCCGGGGCAGAGCACCGCGACGCCGTTCAGCAGCGCGGCGCCGTGACGCAGCGGCAGCCCCAGCACGGCGCTGAGGCCGAGCTCGTCGACGGCCGCCTGTAGGCGGCCGAGGGATCGCGCGGCCTGCTCGGCCTTGAGGCTGAGCCGCTGGTCGAGGACGTAGCCGCCGAGGTACAGCTCGGGAAAGAGCACGAGGTCAGCGCCCTCGTCGGCGCACATCTGCAGGGTGCGCAGGCAGTGGGCCGCGCGTGCCGGGACCTCGGCGGGGACGTCGCGGACCTGGACGACCGCGAGCTGCACTGGTTCAGGCCTGGGCCAGTGCCCAGAAGCGCGATTCTTCGAGCGCCTCGCCGGGCTCGACGATGAGAAACTCCTCGTCGTGCGGCCCGCTCATGAGCTTCTCGAGGAAGCGCAGCGAGCCGCAGAGGTGCTCGACCGGCAGGCCGTAGAAGGCGCTCACGGTCTCAAGGTACTCGCGCTTCTCGTCGAGACCGGCCACGCCCGGGGTCTCGATCACGGCGAGACGCGTGTAGTGCTCCATGATGAGCCGCGCGACGCGCGCCGACTTCTCCTCCCCGTACTTGGGCAGGATCTTGAGGTACTCCTTGTACGGGTCGTCGATGAAATCGATCCAGCCTCGCGTGTAGTAGTAGGTGCCGGGCTGGCGGCCGTGCTCCTCGAGGTAGCGTTGCCTGGAGCCGAGGAGCAGGGAGATGCAGTCGTCCACGGCGGGGAGGACCAGCCGGTGCGGCCCGGCCTGCAGGCCGACCGTGCCGTTGCTGCAACGGCCGCAGCAGAGGAGGATGTCACGGGCGCCGGGAGTCGCCTCGATGCGCTCCTGTACGGCAGCGCGCAGCCTGTCGGGATAGTCGTGCAGCGCGCCCTCGAAGAACTCGACCTCGTACCCGGGGTTCACGCTCTCTACCTCGTTGCGCAGGACCTCGCAGCTGATGATCTTGGGCGCAGTGTCCACGGGCTCATGGTAGCAGGACCACGACGGTCCTGCCGCGCGGGCGCGGGCGCGCCACGGGCGAGTGCTCCGCCGCTTCGCCTGCGGTAGCATGAGCAGCGCTTTCCCGGAGGCACTAGCGACGCGACGCGGGCGGCACGAGCGGCCCGCGCGCGCTTGACCTGAGGAGGACCTCGTGACTGTGAAGAAGCTGCTCGTCGCCGGCGCCGGCCAGATGGGCGCCGGCATCGTCCAGGTGTCGGCGATCGCCGGCCTCGACGTCGT
>CAIOZS010000228.1 GCA_903862845.1 uncultured Thermoleophilia bacterium | reverse complement strand
GTCGCCGCCAGGATCGCGATCCAGGGCGACAGTACGATCTTCATCCAGTCGAGCTTCGCGGGCAGGTTCTGCACGATGCCTTGCAACGGATCGGCCTCGTACACGGTGGCCAGCTGCGTCCCCCACAGCTGGGTGACCCACTGGCCGTCCTGCTGGTAGACGGCGCCCGTCGCCAAGGTGGGGTCGATCTTGAGGTCTTTCACGTTGGTCTTGTCGACAGCCACGTACACGTCCTGCTTGGGGTCGCTCTTGAACACCCAAGGGCCGGTCTCCGCCATCTTGCCGGGGGCAGCCTGCACTGGGACGGGCAAGGTCATCTTGGTCTGCGGGTTCACCGGCAGCACGTTGTAGTGCACGGTCATGGCCGACAGACCAACCATCGAGATGGCGAAGTAGACTCCAAGCACCGCGACGAGCACCAGCTTCACTGCCTTGGGCACGTCGCGGCCGGGGTTGGATGACTCCTCGGCCATGTTGGAGATCGTCTCGATGCCGGTGTAGGCGACGGTGCCGATGGAGATGCCGTAGATGAGCTGATGCCAGGTTGGCGCGGTGCCCAGATGGATCTGCGTGATGAGGATCTTCGGCGAGAGGAAGACGAAGAGCCCGACGATGGCGAGCAGCACCTGCGTGCCCAGGTCGAGGATCGCGAGGATGACGTTGAGGCGCGCCGCCTCCTTGATGCCGAGGATGTTGATGGCGACGAGGAAGACGATGGTGAGGATGCCGCCGATGGAGTTGTACGGCCACAGCTTGAGGATCGGCCAGAACGCGGCGAGGTAGTTGGGCACGAAGAACGCCGAGATGGCGATGGTGATGATGTAGTCGAGCATGAGCGCCCAGCCGGCGAAGAAGCTCACGAACTCGTTGAAGGTGTGGCGAGCGAAGCTCGACGAGCCGCCCGCCTCCGGGAACATCGTGGTCGCCTCGGCATACGAGAAGGCCGTGGTCACGAAGAGAAGGCCGGTAAGCATGAACACCACCGGCGTGAGGCCCATCGCAGAGGCGGCAACGACGCCGAGGGCGTAGTAGATCGAGGAGCCGACGTTGCCGTAGGCGGTGCTGAACAGGGCCGGTACGCCGAGTACCTTGCTGAGACTCTGTCCTTCCCGCTTCTTGCGTCGCGCCATGTGAGGTCAGTCCCGGGTCAGGTGATGTAGCGCCAGCGCAACACCGCAAGGGTGAGCAGAAGGACTCCGGCGATGAGCTGCACGGACAGCGGCCAGAAGCCGCCAATGAGGCCGCGGACGATAAGCGCTATCCCCACGACCCCCATGATGTACGTGATGATCTTGCGTGTGGTCCACATAGTCCAGAATCCAGAAAGGCCGACCCGAAAGCGAGCCTGCCAAAGCAGCGACAGTACCACCGGGTGATGCCATGCACAAGCGGCCGTGATGGCCCGCGAACGACCTGCAAGATGGGCCAAAAAGGCGAAGGCGCGGCGGGCGGCCGGAAGGGCCGCCCGCCGCGCTCTCAGCGGCGGAGCGCGCGCTCCGCCGTGAGGTCTACTTGACGAGGAACGGGATAACGAGCAGAGCCACGATGTTGATGACCTTGATCATCGGGTTGATGGCCGGACCCGCCGTGTCCTTGTACGGGTCGCCGACCGTGTCGCCGGTGACCGCAGCCGCGTGGGCGTCGGAGCCCTTGCCGCCGTATTCGCCGTCTTCGATGAGCTTCTTGGCGTTGTCCCAGGCGCCGCCGCCGCTGGTCATGGAGATGGCCAGGAACAGGCCGGTGATGATGGAGCCCATGAGGACGCCGCCGAGCACCAGGTACGCATGGTTCCAGAACACGAGGGCGATGATGATCGGCGTAAGCACCGGGATGGCGGCCGGCAGCATCATCTCGCGGATCGCCGACTTGGTGACGATGTCGACTGCTGTGCCGTACTCGGGCTTGTCGGTGCCCTCCATGATGCCGGGCAGCTCGCGGAACTGACGACGCACCTCTTCGACGACCTTGCCGCCGGCGCGCCCCACGGACTGCATGCAGAGCGAGGCGAAGAGGTAGGGCAACAGACCGCCGATGAGCAGGCCGACGAGGACCCAGGGCTCACTGACCTTGAACTCGTTGATCACCCCGGACCCGAAGCTGTCTTTGAGGTCGTAGGTGTACGACACGAAGAGGATGAGGGCGGCAAAGCCCGCAGAGCCGATGGCGTAGCCCTTGGTGATGGCCTTGGTGGTGTTGCCGACCGCGTCGAGCGGATCGGTGATCGCGCGCACGCTATCGGGCAGGCCGGCCATCTCGGCGATACCGCCGGCGTTGTCGGTGATTGGGCCGTAGGCGTCGATGGCGACGATGATGCCGGTCATGGAGAGCATGGCCATGACGGCTACGGCGATGCCGTACAGGCCGGCGGTGCCGCCACCGGCGGCCGAATAGCTAGCCAGGATGCCGGCGGCGATGACGAGCACCGGCAGAGCCGTGGACTGCATGGACACGGCGAGGCCCTGGATGATGTTGGTGGCGTGGCCGGTGAGGCTCGCCTTGGCGATGCTCTTCACCGGGTTGTAGCGCGTCGCCGTGAAGTACTCCGTGATGACGACGAGGAGAGCGGTCACGACGATGCCGCTGACCGCGCAGAGGAACAGGCGGCCGACGCTGGGGATGCCGGCGAGGCGGTACTTCTCGGCGCCGAGCATCCAGTTGGTGAGCGGGTAGAAGAGCGCGATGGCGATGAGGGCGGCGATACCGAGGCCCCTGTACAGAGCGTTCATGATGTTGGTGCTTCTGCCGCCGAGGCGCACGAAGAAGGTGCCGATGATCGAGGCGATGATGGAGGCTCCACCGAGGACCAGCGGATACGTAAGGGCGGCCGTGACGTGTGGCCAGAAGAGGTACGCCAGCAGCATGGCGGCGACGGCCGTGACGGCATAGGTCTCGAAGAGGTCGGCCGCCATGCCGGCGCAGTCGCCGACGTTGTCGCCGACGTTGTCGGCGATGACGGCCGGGTTGCGCGGGTCGTCCTCAGGGATGCCGGCCTCGAGCTTGCCGACGAGGTCGGCACCGACGTCGGCGGCCTTGGTGAAGATGCCGCCGCCGACGCGCGCGAAGACGCTGATGAGGCTGCCGCCGAAGCCGAGCCCGATGAGCGCGCGCACGGCGTGCTCGGGCCAGAACTGCGTGCCCAGCCAGTAGTAAACGGCCACGCCGAAGAGCGCGAGGCCGACCACCAGCAGGCCCGTGACGGAGCCGCCGCGGAAGGCGACGGAGAGCGCCGGGCCCAGGCCCTTCTTGGCCGCCTCGGCGGTGCGGATGTTGACGCGCACGCTGACCATCATGCCGATATAGCCGGCTGCCGCGGAAAGTGAGGCGCCGATGACGAAGCCCAGGGCCGTCTCCCAGCCGAGGCCCCAGCCCTGCTTGACGCCGAGGGCGACGCCGATGATGAGGAATACGACGATGCCGACCATGGCGATGGTGCGGTACTGACGCCCGAGATACGCTTTGGCGCCCTCCTGGACGGCGCCGGCGACCTCGCGCATCTTCTCGTCGCCCGACGGCAGCGCCAGCAGCCAGCGGATGAGCAGCACCCCGTAGACCACTGCCCCGAGGGCGCAGATCACAGCGATCAGCACCGCATTGTTGGAGAAGAACGAACTCACTTGGCTGACTCCTTTCTTGGCTCCACGTGGTCGCAGCCCGGCCCTTCAGGACCTCAGCGCAGCCACCCCAGACTTCGTGGGCGTCCCACACGCCCGTGACTCTCTTGTCTCGCGCACGCGCCGCCCCACGAACAGGCCGCGGCGCGTCAGTGCAGGTACTTGCCGATGAGCAGGTCGAGCTTGTCTTTGGTGACCTGCGGGATGAGCTCGGCGGGTGTGTTGATGGCGAATTCCACGGCATGGCGGCAGCCGCAGTCGCAGCCGAGGTCGAGAGCGGGGATGGCGCTGCGCACGATCGCCTGCGCCGTCTCGACGTTGCGCCTCACGTTGGACAGGACCTGCTCCAACGTGACGTCCTCTTCGCCCTCGAACCAGCAGTCGTAGTCGGTGACCAGGGCCATGGTGGCGTAGCAGAGCTCGGCCTCGCGGGCGAGCTTGGCCTCCTGGAGGTTGGTCATGCCGATGATGTCGAAGCCGAGCTGCCGATAGACGTTGCTCTCGGCGCGCGTGGAGAACTGCGGACCCTCCATGCACACGTAGGTGCCGCCCTCGTGCACGGTGGCGCCGACCTGGCGGCCGTGCTCGACGATGACCTTGGAGAGCACGGGGCAGAACGGATCGGCGAAGCCCATATGGACGACGACGCCGTCGCCGAAGAACGTGCTCGGCCGCGCCTTCGTGCGATCGTACAGCTGGTCGGGCACGACGATATCGAGCGGCTTGAGCTCCTCGCGCAGGCTGCCGACGGCGCTGGCGGACAGCAGGTAGTTGACGCCCAGCGCCTTCATGCCCCAGACGTTCGCACGGTAGTTGACCTCACCGGGCAGGAGGCGGTGCCCGCGCGCATGACGCGGAAGGAAGGCCACCGGCACGCCGCCGATCTCGCCGAGGAAGTAGGAGTCGCTGGGCGGCCCGAAGGGCGTGTCGATGGCCACTTCGCGAGCGTTCTCGAGGAGCTCGTAGAAGCCCGACCCGCCGATGACCCCGACCTTGGCAGAATCCTTGATGACCGACACCGTACCCTCCCTTCGGACCACGCGCCGCGGGCAGTATACAGGATGCGGATGGAGTGACCGCAGGACGAAACGGCCAGTGACGCCGCGCCTCCCCCTCCACGCCATCCCGGCGCTCGAACGCTCTCGTGCGGCGTGGTAGCGTAGCAGCTGACCCAACAGGCTACGAGAGCGGCGAGGTGGAGCAGTGCGACAGAACAAGGTGACCCCCCTGGAAGAGGCGCTCTCCTATCTTGAGTCCGGCATGACGATCGCCGTCGGAGGGTTCATTGGGCAAGGCGATCCGCTGACGCTGATCGACGGCATGAAGCGCATCCGGCACCTCAAAGACCTCACCCTCATCGCCAACGACGCGGGCTACCGCGAACGCGGCCTCGTCGAGCTGGTACGGCGTGGCATGGTGCGCAAGATGATCACCAGCCACGTCGGCACGACGCCGTACATCGCCGAGGCGATGAACTCCGGGGCCCTCGAGGTGGAGCTGAACCCCCAGGGCACCCTGGTGGAGCGCTGCCGCTGCGGCGGCGGCGGCCTGGGGGGCGTGCTCACGCCGGTAGGCGTGGGCACCGAGGTCGAGAACGGCAAGCAGAAGATCGAGGTGGACGGCCAGGTCTACCTTCTCGAGACCGCCTTGCATGCCGACGTGGCGATCGTGCGCGCTCACAAGGGCGACTGGCGCGGCAATCTCATGTATCGGGGCACCTCACGGAATCACAACACCGTCATGGCGACCTGTGCCGACCACGTCATCGCCGAGGTCGAGAACCTGTACTGCATGGGCGAGCTGGACGCCGAGGCGATCCAGACGCAGGGCATCTACATCGACACCGTGGTCCGCTCGGATCTGCTTTACGCGGTCGAGCGGCCGGTCGAGCCCGCCCACTACACCGACCTGCCGATCAAGGAGGTGTGACATGGCCAGTAACAAGGAGACCATCGCCCGCCGTGCCGCGCTGGAGCTGCATGACGGCATGTATGTCAACCTCGGCATCGGACTCCCGACGCTGATCGCCAACTTCATGCCGCGCGACGTCTACGTTGTCCTCCAGACCGAGAACGGGGCCTTGCACCTGGGGCCGCGACCGGATCCCGGCTGCGAGGACGTCGACCGGGCCAATGCCGGCAACGACCCGATCACGCTGCTCCCGGGGGGCAGCTACTTCGATTCCATGACGTCGTTCTGCATGATCCGCGGGGGGCACCTCGACGCGACCTTCCTGGGCTGCTTCCAGGTGGACGGCGAGGGCAGCATCGCCAGCTACATGATCCCGGGCGCGCGCCTGGCCGGCATGGGCGGAGCCATGGATCTCGTCGTCGGCGCCAAGCACGTGTTCATCCTCACTGAACACGTGGCCAAGGACGGCACCTCAAAACTGATGAAGCGATGCACGTTCCCGCTCACCGCCGCCGACCAGGTCGACGTCATCATCACGGAGCGCAGCGTCTTCCGCCGCGATAAGGGCCAGCCGTTCGTGCTCACCGAAGTGGCGACGGGCTACTCACTGGACGACATCGCCGCGTGCACCGACATGGCGTACACCGTGGCCGACGACGTCAAGCTGGAAGCTTTCGGCCGGTAGAGGGCGCGGCAGGCTTCGCGATCGCCGAGAGGCGGCGGCTCGGAGCGAGCCGCCGCCTCTTGCGTTTTCGCACTGCGTGCTTGCGGTATCTCTGCAGACGAAGGGCCGACAGACCTACCCAGGGGAGCGCCGCGATGCCCGACCTCAAGAAGAAGTTCAGCCGCAAAGAGTGGAAGGGCTGCTGCGGCAAGGGCTGCAAGAAGTGCGAGATCGCTCAGACCTACTTTGGCGTCTACGGCAAGAGCAAGGGCCTCGACAAGCTGAGCGAGGACCGCAAGGAGATGCAGGCCAAGAAGGACGGCAAGAAGAAGGGCGGCAAGAAGCAGCGCAAGTCGTGAGCTTCCCGGCCGGCTGTGCGGCGCCGCGCTGAGCCGCCCGTGAGCCTAGCCCGCTCAGAGATCGACGCCGCGCCGCAGATCGCCGGTTTTCTCGACATCGGCACCAACTCGGTGCGCCTCATGGTCGTGCGCCTCGAGCCCGACCGCTCGTGGAGCACGATCACCCTGCAAAAGGAGTCCGTACGCCTTGGCGAGGGCGAGTTCGGCGCCAAGAGCAACCTGCAGCCGGCGGCCATGGACCGCGCCGCCCTCGTGTGCCGCAGCTTCGCCGACCTGGCGCGCACGCGCGGCGCCCAGACGGTCGTCGCAGTCGCCACGTCTGCCACCCGCGAAGCCGCCAACCGGGCCACCTTCGTGCGCCGCCTGCGTGACGAGGCGGGCCTCGACGTACGCGTGGTGTCGGGCCAGGAGGAGGCTCGCCTCATCTTTCTCGGTGTCCTCAGCCGGGTGCACCTCGGCGAGCGGCGCGCGCTCGTCGTCGACATCGGCGGCGGCAGCACCGAAGTCGCGCTCGGCGACAGCACGGGGGCCGACTACCTGGACTCGCTGCGTCTCGGAGCCATCCGCCTGACCGGCGAGCACCCCGAGGCCTCCAGCGGCGCCCCGGTCACCGGCAAGGTCTACGAGGCCATGCGCCGCCGGGTGCAGGTGGATGCGGCGCGCATCCAAAGGCACCTCGCCGGCGAGCGCATCGACGTCGCGATCGGCACGTCGGGGACGATCCGCAACCTGGCGAGTGTGGTCGTCCGCGCGCTTCGCCGCGGCACGCCGCAGCGCATCGACACGCTGAGTCGTGGCGAGGTGCGCAAGGTCGCCAGAATGCTGCGCACGCTCAGTCTGGAGGAACGGCGCGCGGTCCCCGGGCTCAACCCGTCGCGCGCCGACATCGTCGTCGCCGGCGCGGCCATCCTCGACGCCCTGATGGAGGACCTCGACCTCGCTGAGATCCAGGCCGTGGCCGAATGCGGGCTGCGCGAAGGTCTGGTCGTGGACCATCTCGCGCGCGGGGTTCGCGACGCGTCTCCGGACGCGCCCACGGTGCGCGAGCGGAGCGTGCTGCAGCTCGCGCGCGCCTGTGCTTTCGATGAGACTCACGCGCGCCATGTCAGCGGCCTCGCCCTGGAGTTGTTCGACAGCGCCGGCGGCGCCGGTCTGCATCGCTACGGCGACGAGCAGCGCGAGCTCTTCGAGCACGCGGCGCTGCTGCACGACATCGGCACGTTTCTCAGCTACAGCGACCACCACGTGCACAGCTCCTACCTCATCCGTCACGCCGACCTGTTGGGCTTCGACGAGAACGAGACCGCCACGATGGCGGCCACGGCGCTGTTTCATCGCAAGGCCAGCCCCGGCACGCGTCATCCTGCCTTCGCGGAGCTCGATCGGCCGACGCGCAAGGCGGTGCGCCTGCTCAGCGTCCTGCTGCGCCTGGCGGAGTACATGGACCGCAGCCACGCGGGGGCCATCGCCCACGCCGCGCTGCGCGCGGACGGGCCGGGCACGCTCGTGCTGGAGGTCCGGCCGGCCAAGGATTGGCATTTGGAGCGCTGGCGGCTGGAGAACCGCCGCGGAGCCATCGAGAAGGGGCTCGGGCGCACCCTGACCGTAGATGCGCTCGAGCCGTAGACGCGGGGAGCGCCGCGTTCAGATCTCGGCGATCACCGTGGCCAGCTCGCGACTGAAGCCGCTGCCGGCAACCGTCGGCCACACCTCGGGGAAGGTCAGGATCAGGCGCTCCATCTCGTCCTGGCGCGCGGCCAGGTAGCGCGCCGCCCCCGGCGCCACGATGACCTCGACGGGGCCGGGGAGGTCGTGACCGCCGTGGCGCCACGTGCCCCACGTGAGGTAGTCGCGCAGGACGCCGCTGGTGACGACCGCGTCCTGCAGGTCGCCGAGATGGTCCTGGAGACCCTTGACCTTCTTGATCAGCGGCCGCGCCCCGGGGCCGAGCACGTCCTCGAAGAACTCGAGCGTGTAGCGCAAACCCTTGCAGCCCTTGCGCAAAGCGTGGAAACGCGGCAGCGGGGTCTCGAGGCCGCCGAGCTGACCCTCGAAGGCCCACACCACAGCCATGTCCTTGTACAGCACCCCGGGCAGGACCTGGGCGACGCGCTGCGGACGAGGGTCGGCGGGCGGGCGTGCCGAGAGGTGCTCGAGCGGCCCGTCCAGCAGCTCCTCGAAGCGCTCGACGAAGGCGCGGTAGTGCCCGCCGTCGAGATAGTCGACAAGGCACTCGCGCTGGCGCTCGCGTTCCGCGCGGCAGGCCGCGAGCAGGCCGTCGAGATCGCCGGCGCGCGCGGGCGGCAGAGCGTCGAGGTAGAGCTGCGTCTTCTCCTGGAAGACGTCGAGGTCGCGCACCGCGCCCAACGTGCGTCCCGTGCGGCGCAGGCCTTTGAGGACGGGGCGCATCGCCTGGCGGTCAAGATACTCGTCGAAGACCCGCAGGGCCATGCGCATGCGCCGCGTGGAGACGCGCATGACGTGCAGCTCCTCCGAATCCTCGCCGAGACGCGTGCCGGCCTCGTGCTCGAGCATGCGCGCCAGATGAAAGCGCAGCGTCTTGACCGCGGCCTCGGCCATGGTGTCGGCGGGCAGGATTCCGGGGCGCTTCTTCTTGTCGTCGCTGCCCTCGTCCGCCGCCGCGACGGCCTCCGCCGCGCGCCCCCACGCGGAGGCGTCATCGCCGGCAGCTGCCGCAAGCGCTCCGTAGATGCCGGTGCCCTCGGCGCGGTAGCGCTTCAGCCAGTAGCGCACGCGGCGGCTGGAGAGGCCGGCCCGTGTCCCGGCCTCACCCTGGGTGAGGCCCTCGTCGAGGGCCAGCAGCGCCGCCGCACGCCGGGCGCGCGCATCCTGACCGCCGGCAAACGTCTCGTGCACGGGCCGCTCGCCCGGCGGCAGCAGGCTGCCGTCGCCGCCGGCCTCCACGATCTCGAGGGCGCGCGTGAACTTGGCGCGGCACTCGGGCGTCAGGCCGGGCTCGGCCCGCAACGCGCCGGCGAGCCGCTCCAGATCGTCGTCGTCGCCGTCCCCGCGGAGCTCCAGCTCGGCCTCGAACCAGCGGCACGCCCGCCCGCCGCCGGCAACGCTCACGTCGTCGAGGCTGAGCTCGGCCACTTCCCGGGCGCCGTCGAGGACGCGCCGCGCCAGCCGTTCCTGCTCCAGGAACAGGAACGGCTCGAGCGGCGCCCCTTGCGCGATGCCCTCGACGCGCTCGCGCAGCTCGCCCGCCGGCCACTCGGCCGGCGGCGCGTCGGCCGCGACCAGCGCCTCGAGCTCCTCGCGGCGCAGCACGCCGGCGTCGCCGGTGACGATCTGCTTCAGCGTGAGGCGCACGCCGCCGCCGGTCTCGCGGCGTCGCAGGTAGTACCCGGCGGCGAGAAAACGGCGGTCGGCCGAGTCAAGAAAGGTGTCGCGGTCGCGGCGGCGCTCGCCGGCCTCGATGTCGTACCCGGCAAGCGCCGGCGCTTCTGCCAGGCGGGCGAGCGCCGCCGCGTCCGCCACGGTGTACTTGGCCTCTATTTCCACGCCGTCACTCTCCCGTGATCTGGGCAGGCGTGAGCAGCCACGCCAGGATGCCGTCGTCGAGCCGGGGACCCCTCACGTCGACGCGCGCCAGGCCCCCCTTCTTGAAGTCCAGGCGGCCGCCGCCCGTGAGCTCGGCAACCGTGGCGCTGAGGTCGGGCTCGTGGCCCACGACCATGAGGCTCGCGGCCGCGGCCTGACCCTCAACGATCTCGGCGAGCCGGCCGGCGTCGAACCCGGGCGCCAGGCGCCGGTCCTCGACGACCCGCGCGCTCACGCCCAGCTCTTCGGCGACGATCTCGGCGGTGCGGCGCGCCCGCGCCAAGGGGCTGGTGACGATGACCTCGGGAGCCAGCCCCATGGCCTTCATGGCGCGCCCCTCGGCGCGCACGACCGTCTCGCCGGCGTCGGTGAGCGGTCTCAGATCGTCGTCCTCGCGCCAGTCTGCGCGCGAGCACGCCTTGCCGTGGCGCAGAAAGTACAGGCGGAGCGTCACTCGTCCTCCTGCTTGCGCACCGCCTCACGTGCCTGCGCCACGAACCACTCCTGGGCGTTCAGCGGCTCCTCGCCGTCGGCCGGCCAGATGTGCTCCCAGGCGCCGTCGGGGCGCAGGACGCGGGTCTTCATGTTGTCGCTCAGGTAGACCGTCAGGATCTCGTCGCGCAGACGGCGCAGGATGCCCTTGTCCTGCACCGGGAAGAGGATCTCGACGCGCCGGTTGAGGTTGCGCGGCATCAGATCGGCGCTGCCCATGAGGATCTCCTCGTCGCCGCCGTTGCGGAACCAGTAGATGCGGCTGTGCTCGAGAAAACGGCCGACGATGCTGCGCTCAGTGATGTTGTCGCTGATGCCGGGGACGCCGGGCCGCAGGCAGCACATGCCGCGCACGTTGAGCTCGACCTTGACCCCCGCTTGCGACGCCCTGTACAGCCGGCGGATCAGCGGCTTGTCGACCAGCGAGTTCATCTTGAAGATGAGGTGCGCCTCTTCCCCGCGCTGCGCGTGCGCGATCTCGCGGTCGATGCGCTCCTCGATGCCGCGACGCATTGTGGTGGGCGCCACGAGGAACTTGCGGTAGTCGCCGCTCGTGGCGTAGCCGGTAAGCTGATTGAAGACCACCGAGGCGTCGGCGCCAAGGTCCTCGTCGCAGGTGAGATAGCCGAGGTCGGTGTAGAGCTTCGTGGTGACGCTGTTGTAGTTGCCCGTGCCGAGGTGCACGTAGCGGCGGATGCGGTCGCTCTCGCGGCGCACGACGAGCATGATCTTTGAGTGCGTCTTGAGGCCGACGAGCCCGTACACGACGTGCACGCCCTCGCGCTCGAGGGCCTTGGCCCAGCCGATGTTGCTCTCTTCGTCGAAACGCGCCTTGAGCTCGAGGAGCACGGCCACCTGTTTGCCGTTGGCGGCGGCCTCCATCAGCGCATCGACGACCGGCGCGTTGCGGCCCACGCGGTAGAGCGTGGTCTTGATGGCCAGCACGTCGGGGTCGTCGGCAGCGGCGCTCACGAAGTCCACGACCGGGTCGAACGAGTCGTAGGGATGATGCAGAAGGATGTCGCGCTGGCGGATGGCGGCGAAGATGTCGGCCGCCTCGGCGCCGTCCAGCACCGCCGGCGTGGACTGCACGAGCGGCTGATACGACAGCTCGGGGCGGTCGATGCGCTGCAGATCCCAGAGGCTGCTGAGGCCCAGCGGCGACTTGACCGTGTAGATGTCGGTCTCGCCCAGCTCCAGGTTCTCGCTGAGGATGCCGCGAATACGCTCCGGCATCTGCTCGTCGATGGTGACGCGGATCACCGAGCCAAAGCGCCGGCGGCGCACAAAGCGCTCGATGGTCTCGAGCAGGTCGTCGGCTTCGAGCTCCTGGATGGCAAGCTCGGCGTCGCGGGTCACGCGGAAGGGGTGAGACTCGAGGATCTCCATGCCCGGGAACAGAGACTGCAGATTGGCGGCGATGAGCTGTTCGAGCCAGGTGAACCATTGCTGAGGCGGCGCGGCAGCGTCCGCGCCGGGTTCTGCGGCCACGCCGGCCGGGGGCGGCGCGGGCACCAGGCGCGGCAGGGAGCCCGGCACCTTGACGCGCGCGAAACGCTCCTCGCCGCTCTGGTCGCGAATCAGCACGGCGAGGTTGTGACTCATATTGGAGATGTGCGGGAAAGGCCGCCCGGGGTCGAAGGCGAGCGGCGTGAGCACCGGGAAGACCTGCTTGTCGAAGTACGCGACGAGAGCCGCCTTCTGGGCGGCGTCGAGCGTCGCGTAGTCGACCATGTGGATGCCGACGGCGTCGAGCTCCGGGCGCAGCTCGCTGAAGCAGGCGCGCGCCTCCTTCATGAGATCCCAGGCGCGCTTCTGGACCAGGGGCAGGAGCTTCTGCGGGGTGTACCCGTCCGCGGAGACCTCTGTGACGCCGGCGTCGACCTGCTGGTGCAGGCCGGCGACGCGCACCATGAAAAACTCACCGAGGATGGAGCCGAGGATGCCGACGAACTTCACGCGCTCGAGCAGCGGGTTGTTGGCGTCGCGCGCCTCGTCCACGACGCGCTCAAAAAAGTCGAGCAAGCTGAGCTCACGATTGACGTAGAGGCCGGGGTCGCGCAGGTCGGCATCGGCCTTCTCGGCGGCCAGCGTGGTGTCGGTGGCGAACTCCTCGTAGGCGGCCTCGGTGCTGCGCTTCACGGCCTCGCGCCCGTGGTACTCGTCGGCGCGAGAGTGGTCGTCGGTGCCTCGCATGCAGCCCCTCCTTGACGGCCCGGGTCGCACGGATCCGGACTTGTGATCGTGGAACTATAAGTATATGCCCTGCACGCAGGGAAGGGCAGACGCGCCGGCGGCCGGGCGACGAAGATCTGCTCGCCACCCGGCCGCCGAGGAAGTACCAGGGTTTCAGCCCGCCATGTTCTCGACGCGCTCGACGCCCGGCACGACGTTCTTGAGGTGCCGTTCCACGCCGTTGGCCAGCGTGAGCTGCGACATGGGGCAGCCGGCGCAGGCACCCTGGAGGCGTACCTGAACGACCCCGTCCTTCACGTCGACGAGCTCGATGTCGCCACCGTCGGCCTGCAGGGCCGGACGGATGTCGCCGAGAGCCTGCTCGACCTGCTCTTTGAGTTCAGTCATCTGTTGTCACCTCCTCGTCGCTTGCGGGCGGCCGCGCGAGCCCGGCGCACGGCACCGGGATTCGGCGAGGGCCGCGAACGTCACTGTCTGCAGCTCCTTGGTGAGGAGCGTCTCGACACCGTTCCAGAACGCGTGGGTGTCGCACACATCGTCGCCGCACGGTTCTACCCGCTGGCGACACCGGCAAAGCAGGATGGGGCCCTCCACAGCCTCGTATACGTCGCGCACCGTGATGCGCTCGGCGGAACGCGCGAGCATGACGCCACCCTGCTGACCGCGCTGGGTGCGCACCAGATCGGCGCGCGCAAGCTCTTGCACGACCTTGGCGAGGCGCGCGCTGGGGATGTGCTGCGCGGCGGCGATGTCGCCGGTGTGCAGCACGGCGCCGGGTTCGTGGCGCGCCAGCTCATACACGGCGCGCACGGCGTAATCTGCTTGCGTAGAGAGCTTCATGCTCCCTTTGTACACGAAGTGGAAAAGAATGTCCAGTTTGGCCGGCAGCCCCGCGGCCGGCTCAGACCTCGTCCCACGCCCAGGCCAGGTTGCCGGCATGCGCGCGCGCGTAGACCTCGTCGACAACAACATCGGCGGCCAGAAATGCCGACGCCGGCATCACGAGGTCGTGGCGCCCGGCGCCGGCCCTCTTCGCTGCGGCAACGACCTCGTACACCTCGGTGATGTAGCGCTCGTTGGCGTCGATGAGCGCCTTTCCCATAGCCGGGCCATGGCTGGGCACGATGACGTCCACGGGGAGCTGCTTGAGCTGGCGCAGGGTGCGCACCCAGACATCCTTGCCGTCGCGCTGAGCGAAGTTGGGCAGCGGCCACTCGAGCGTGTCGCCGGCGAGGAGGAGGCGCGCGCCGGCGAGGAAGACGACGAGCGAGTCCTCGCTGTGCCCCGGCGTATGGATGAGGTGCACGGTCTCGGGCTCGTCACTGTAGGTGAGGCGGTCGCCGAAGGTGATGCCGGGCAGCGGCACGCCCTCGGGCGGCTGCAGCGGCACGGACTCGTCGGCGGTGCTTCCCTGCGCGAGGATCAGCCGCGGGCAGGCGCGCTGCGCGACGATGTCGACGCCGGGGAAGGCGGCGTTGCCGTACACGTGGTCCCAGTGATGGTGCGTGTTCACCACCAGCAGCCGGCGCTCGCCGGCACGCTCGGCGAGCAGTTCGAGCACCGGGCTCATGTCTTGCGGCCGCATGAGCGTGTCGACGACGAACGCCCTGGCGGGCGTGAGCACCAGCGCCGAGATGGTGGGGAAACCCTCGACGTCGATGCGGTGAACCCAGACGTCCGCGCCGAGCTGCTCCACGACTCCTCCTGCTCCTCTTCGCGGCGGGAAGCGTGCCCGACGCGCATCGTCTTGCCCGCCGCGGCGGCCCTCAGCCGACCTCGCGGATGTGCTCGGGGGCGTCGGTGATGAGCGCCAGGCCGGTGGCCGTGACCAGCCAGGTGTTCTCGACGCCGATGGCCCCCAGACCGGGCAGCACGAACTTGGGTTCGAGGGCGAAGACCATGCCCTCGGCGAGCTTCAGGTCGCTGGCCGTCAGCACGGGCAGCTCGTCGAGCTCGAGCCCCACCCCGTGGCCGATGAAGCGCACCTGCCCGGCGCCGTGGCCCATGAAGAACGCGGCCAGTCCCTCGTCGTCCGCGGCCCCCAGGGCGAGATCGTAGAGAGCGCGGCAGGTGACGCCGGGCCGGGCCGCCGCGACCACGGCCGCCTGGATTCTCAGGGCGGCCTCGTAGGCGCGGCGCAGCTCGCCGGGCAGCTCGCCGAGCACGAAGATGCGCGTGAAATCGGCGATGTAGCCCTCGCGCACCGGCACGAAGTCGAAGACCAGGTGATCGCCGCGAAGGACGGGCTTGAAGCTCACGCCCTGGGCGATCGCCGGGCTGAGGCCGGTGCCGGCCAGCGGCGTGTCGAGATAGCTCGCCGCCGTGCCGCTGACACCCGTGAGCATCTGGCCGTAGAACATCTCCTGATTGAAGCCGCGCATGCGAATGACGCCCTCGTGGCCGAGGCGCCGCGCCTGCGCCTCGACAAGGCCCGCGAGCTCTGCCTCGGTGAGGCCCTCGCGGAGGATGCCGGGGATCAGCTCGCAGACCGCCACCGCGATGGCCGCCGCGGCGCGGATGCGCTCGACCTCCCAAGGCGACTTGACGGCGCGCTGCCGCACGACGTCGCGGCCGACGTCTTCGAAGGCCGCCGCCGGGAAGAGCTTCTGGAGGCGCCGGTACTCGGCCACCGGCAGCACGTCGAGCTCGAGCCCCACGCGGCGCGGCAGGGCGCCGTAGCGCTCCCGCAGGAGCCGCGGCAAGTCGCGAGGGCTCTCAAGCTCCACGATGCCCGTCAGCGGCGACTCGAGACGCGCGCGCGCGGCGAGCTTGCGCACGAAGAGCGTCGCCGCTCCGGCCACCGGCACGTAGAGGAACGAGCGCTGCACGGTGCCGCTGAAGTAGTAGAGGTCGGCGTTCTGCACGATGAGGGCCGCCTCGAGGCCGCGGGCCGCGAGGCCGGCCTGCAGGCCGGCCAGACGGCCCGCCACCTCGGCGGCCGGGACGAGCGTGGCGCCTGGTTCCACAAGCGGCGGCGGTTGCACGTTGTCTCTCGAGGGCAGCGCCCTGCTCGAGTCTGTCGGCTCACGCGCGCCGCCCGCGACGCTCACGCGAGGGGGAAATTGGCCGTGCGCCAGATGACGGCGACAACAAGGACAGCCGCTACAGCCGCCAGCATGGCGGCGTCGCGCGCCCCCCACGGGGCGCGCAGGTCGCGCTGCCCGAACCACGTGAGCGCCTCCACGGCGAGCACGCCGCCGATGAGGCCGCCCACATGGCCCTGCCAGGAGATGCCGGGCACGACGAACGTGATCGCCAGGTTGATGAGGATCACGGTGCCCATGCTGCTGAGGGCGCGGCCCACGGCGCTGTTGCGGTTGTGGAGGCTGTACGTGAACAGGGCGCCAAAGATGCCGAAGATGGCGGTGGAGGCGCCGATCGTCACGGAGATCGGCGCGGCCAGCAGATAGACAACGACGTTGCCGGCGACGCCGGCCAAGAGATAGATCGCCAGGTACTTGCCTTTGCCGGCGATCATCTCGAGGTACGAGCCACCGATGTAGAGCGCGTACATGTTGAAGGCGACATGAAGCAAGCTGCCGTGCAGCCACATGGCGGTGAACAGACGCCAGTAGTCGTGCTTCACGGCCACGTAGGCCGGGACCAGCGCGCCCATGTCGACGCGGACCTTGGTCGAGCCCCCGCCCATGGCGCCCACGGCGCCGAACAGCAACTCGACGAGAAACAGCGCCACGTTGATGCCGATGAGGACCTTGGTCACCGGCGCGCCGCCGCGCATGGCGCCGCCGGCGGCGCCCCAGCGCGAACGCACCTGCTGGCGCGTCACGACCTTGGCGCGCGAACCGCCCGCATTCTGCTGCTTGACGCACTCGGGGCAGCGGAAGCCGACGGGCGCATCGATCATGCACTCGTGGCAGATGGGGCGCCCGCAGTTGGAGCACGACACGCCCGTCTCGCGCTGGGGATGCCGGTAGCAGTGCTGAACCTCGAGATCGTCGGGCAGACGCGTCTCGAAATCGGGCGGAAGGTCGTCGCCGGACGGCGGCTGCGGCGCCTCGGGCGCGTTCGGGGGATCCGGCGGGAACACGCTGCTCATGAGCCGCTCCCTGCCGTCGCGGGGATGCGCTCAAACAGCTCGCGGAGCCAGCTCGGCATGGGCATCGCCCGGCCGGTGTCGCGCTCGCAGACGGCCAGGCGCGTCCAGCCGCTGACCAGCAGGAGCCCGTCGCGGCAGACCTCGTAGTCGAAGGCGAACGAGGCCGGGCCGACGGACTCGACGCTCACGGACACCTCGAGGAGGTCGTCGAGGCGCGCGGGACGCAGGTACTTGAGGCGCGCCTCGACCACCGGCAACTGCACGCCCTGCTCCTCGATGGAGGTGATGGGGTGGCCGAGAGCGCGGAGCAGCTCCACGCGCACGACCTCGAAGTAGGTGAGGTAGTTGCCGTAGTAGACGACCCCGGCGGCGTCGGTCTCGGCGTAGCGCACGCGCACGGGCGTCGTGAAGCGGGAGGCTGGCGACTCGGGAGAGCTCATCGCCCGCAGTGTAGCACGCGGCCAAGCGTGACTCGAAACGCCGGAGGGGCGGGGCGCCGAAGCGCCCCGCCCCTCCGGGGACTGCCCGTGACGGGGCGTCTCGATCAGGCGAACGCCACCTTGGCGGCTGCGGTGAAGATGCCCATCGCGACGTCGATGTCGGCGTCGGGGATGTTGAGCGGGGGGAGGAAGCGCACGCAGTTGCCGTAGACCCCGGCGCCCATGAGGATCAGCCTCTGCTTGCTGCACTCGGCGATGAACGCCTTGGACGCAGCCGCATTGGGCTCCTTGGTACCAGGGTTCACGCACTCGATGGCGAGCATGAGGCCCATGCCGCGGACCTCGCCGATGCACGGGTAGGTCGCCTGCATGTCCTCAAAGAACTTCTTGAGCTTGTCGCCCTGCCGGGTGGCGTTCTCGAGCATGCCCTCGTCGCGCATGGCGTCGATGGTGGCCACGCCGGCGGCGCAGGCCACAGCGTTGCCGCCGTAGGTGCCACCCATGGAGCCGGGCAGGCACTTGTCCCAGAGATCCTTGGACGCCGCGACCGCGCCCAGCGGGTAGCCGCTGGCGATGCCCTTGGCGATGGTCATGATGTCGGGCTTGACGTCGTAGTGGTCGCGGCAGAACCATGCGCCGGTACGGCCCATGCCGGCCTGGATCTCGTCGATGATCAGACAGGCGCCGATCTCATCGGCGATGGTGCGGAGCTCGCGGATGAACTCGGGCGTCGGGACGACGAAGCCGCCCTCGCCCTGGATGGGCTCGACGATGATGCAGGCGACGTTGTCGCCGTAGATCTCGGCGCTCAGCACTCGCCGCACGTCTTCAATGGCGTAGGCCGTGGGATCCTCGCTGGCCGGCGTGCGATACGGATAGCAGTAGCGCGCGTGGTAGATGCTGCCGACGAGCGGCTCGAAGTGGCCGCGGTAGTGCACGTTGGAGTCGGTGAGAGCCATCGTGAGGTGGGTGCGACCGTGGAAGGCGCCGTGGAAGGCGATCACGCCCGGGCGGCGGGTAGCTTGTTTGGCCAGCTTGACGGCGTTCTCGACGGCCTCGGCGCCCGAGTTGGTGTACACGAACGTATCCATGCCCTCGGGGACGATCTCGGCGAGCTTGTCGCTGAGGTCGAGCATCGGCTGATGGCGGTAGATGTTCATCTGCGCGTGCGAGAACTTGGCCGCCTGAGCCTTCACGGCCTCGATGACCTTGGGGTGCGCGTGGCCGGTGTTCACCACGGCAATCCCCATGACGAAGTCGAGCCATTTGGTGCCGTCGGTGGCGTAGACCCAGGTGCCCTCGGCGTGGTCGATAACGATGGGCGCGACCGGAGCGACGAAGTCCGGCATGTGCCGCATGTGGATGGGCCTGTCCGTCATGGATGAACCTCCAAAGAAGACTGTGCTACCGACAGTGACGGCGCGGCGCGCGAAGCGCCTCCGCGCTGGGAAGATCCGCTCAGACTGACGCGCGCTCACGTTGCCGCGACGGCTGACCACTTCTCCCCATGACTCCGCCCGATACTAGCAAACCGGCACCCGCGTCCCCCGGCCACGTCAACAGACGGAGGACACGTCTTACGGCCTTCGTTTGGCCATCTTGTCCAAGATGCTCCGTGTTGACAGGCGCCGGCCCCGGGTGGAGAATCGTGACAGATTTCACAGCGTTTGTTCTGTAACGAACGTAGTATGCGTGTTTCCCCGGGGAGCCGGAGCCGACATGGTATCGAGGAAGACAGTGTCGCGGATGAGCCGCTACCGGCGGCTGCTGTCGTCGCTGCGGGCGGAGGGCCTCGAGAGCATCTACTCGCACCAGCTTGCGAGGCACGCCGTGGTCAGCGCCGCGCAGGTCCGCCGCGACCTCATGGTGATCGGCTACTCGGGCAGCCCCAACAAGGGCTACGACGTCGACGCCTGCATCGCCAGCATCGGCAGCTTCCTCGACGGCGCCGAGCGCCAGGAGGTCGCCCTTGTCGGCGTCGGCAACCTGGGGCGCGCGGTTCTGGCTCACTTCAGCGGGGAGTCGTCGTCGGTCGCCATCGTCGCCGCCTTCGACATCGATCCCGCGCTCACGGACACCGACGTCCACGACGTGCGCTGCTTCGACGCCGGCTGCATGGAGACCCTGGTGCGCGATCTCGGCATCGAGATCGCCGTGCTCACCGTGCCGGGAGGCGCGGCCCAGGAGGCCGCCGACACGCTGGTGCGCGCCGGCGTCAAGAGCCTCATCAGTTTCGCGCCCGTGCCGCTGCATCTCGCCGGCGATATCTTCGTGGAGTACATGGACATCACCGCGGCGCTCGAATCGGCCGCCTACTTCGCGCGCCTCGGCGGCGGCGAGGAACCGGAGACCAACGGCGGCGAGATCGAGCCGATGGTCAAGAAACTCGAATCCCTGCTCGCGAGGTCGAAGATGAAACTCGAAGATCTGGCAGACAACATCGGCGCCCGCGTGGTCACGCCGGGCCGGCCGGGCGGTACCGAGGTCGCCAAGATCTATGCCGGCGACCGGGTCAGCGACCTTCTCAACGAGGCCTCCGACCAGACCCTTCTGGTGAGCAACCTGGCCAGCGTGCAGATGCTGCGCGTGGCCGAGCTCATGGACGTGCCGGGCATCTGTTTCGTGAACGGCGTCGAGCCCGACGCCGAGGTCGTGGAGCTCGCCCGCCAGAACGGCACGCTGCTGCTGGTCTCCCCCGCCGGAGTCTTCGAGACCTGCGGGCTCATCTACCGGTATCTCTCCGGGGAGAAGCAAGACTGATCCATGGAGCACCTGGCCTACGACATCCAGAGTGGCGACTTCGGCGGCGCCGGCGCCGCCTCGCGCGACCTCAAGCAGCACCTGAAGCGCATCGGCGCCGAGTCCGACGCCGTGCGGCGCGCCATGATCGCCGCCTACGAGGCCGAGATGAACGTCGTTATCCACACCGAAGGCGGACGCCTGGAGGCCACGGTAAGCGACGGTCAGCTCGACGTCGACGTCATCGACCGCGGGCCGGGCATCCCCGATGTGCCGCAGGCGATGCGCGAAGGGTTCTCCACGGCCTCGTCGGAAGCCCGCGCCCTGGGCTTCGGAGCCGGCATGGGCCTGCCCAACATCGAGCGCAACAGCGACCGGCTGCGCGTCACGTCGGCGGTCGGCGACGGCACCCGCGTGAGCTTCTCGATCATGCTGCGGCCGGAGGCCGCCGACCAGGGCGCGCGGCCCTCGTCGCTGGGGATCGCCGCCGAGCTCTGCCGCGACTGCCGTCACTGCCTCGTGGCCTGCCCTACCGCAGCCGTGCGCGTGCGCGAGGCGCAGCCATCGGTGCTCTACCACCTCTGCATCGACTGCACCTGCTGCATCGCCGCCTGCGACCCCGGCGCGCTGACGCTGCTGGACGCGCCCGACGGGCTCACCCCCGGCGCCGACGCCGTGCTGGCCGTGCCGCCGGCGCTGCTGGCCGGCTTCGGCGACCACGCCGTCGGCACCGTGCTCGAAGAGCTGCGCGCGCTCGGCTTCGCCGCGGTCGTGCCGGTCCAACCGTACGAAGACGAGCTGCGCCGCGGCGTCCTCGAGCTGGCCGCGACGGCGGCGCTGCCGGCGCCCGTGATCTCGCCGGTCTGCCCCGCCGTCGTGAGCCTCATCGAGGTCAAGTTCCCCTCACTGGTGCCGCACCTGGCGCCGCTCGCCTCGCCCTGGGAGGCATTGCAGCGCGACCTCGGCGAGCGCGACGTCACCTACGTGGTGTCGTGCCCCAGCCAGCGCACCGCGCTGCTCGCCCAGCAGCCCACCGCGCAGCGTCATACGGTCACGCCGCGCCTCGTGCGCGCAGCGGTGCTGCCGCGGCTCGCGGCGCGAAGACGCGCTGCGCACGGGACGCCGGAGCCGCGGCCGCAGGCGGCCGGCGCCGGCGAGGGCGACCTCCTCGTGGTCACGGGGGTCTCGCACGTGCTGGCGGTGCTCGAGCAGATCGAGGACGGCAGGCTCGGCGACGTCGCCGGCGTCGAGCCTTTCATCTGCGACGGCGGCTGCTTCGGCGCGCCGCTGCTCGGCGAGGACGCCTGCGTGGCGGCCTGGCGCTGGGCGGCTGCGGCCGGCGCCGCGCCCGGCGAGGGACGCAGCTTCGAGCGCGCCCGGCCTTACCGACCGCGACCGGGCATCCGCCTCGACCCCGACATGGCCGTGGCCATCCACAAGCTCGCCGCGCTCGATGCCGAAACCCAGGCTCTGCCCGGCAAGGACTGCGGCGTCTGCGGCGCGCCCACGTGCGCCGCGCTCGCCGAAGACATCGTCATGGAGCGTGCCGCGCGCGCGCTCTGCCCGTACGTCACACCCGAGGAGGGGAGCGCGTCATGAAGCTCGAGGACATCGCTCGCGAGCTTGGCCTCGCCGAGCTCACGCCCGAGGTGAGCGGAAACGTCGAGGCCGAGATAGAGCGCGGCTACGCGTCCGACCTGCTCAGCGACGTGCTCGCGAACGCGCCCGAGGGAGGCGTGCTCGTCACGCTGCAGGTGCATCTCAACGTCATCGCCGTCGCCAGCCACGCGGAGCTGGCCGCCGTGATCTTCGCCGGCAGCCGTCGCCCGGACGACGACGTGCGCGCCAAGGCCATCGCCGAGGGCATCTCGCTGTACGTGTCGCCGGCCGACACCTTCGACATCGTCGGCCGTCTGTACGCCATGGGCGTGAAGGGGAACCATGCGTGAACGTCTGCGCCGCAGACCTGCACGTGCACACGGCGCTCTCCCCCTGCGCGGAGAACGACATGACGCCGCCGGCGATCGTCGAGAGGGCCCTCGCTGAGGGCCTCGGCATGATCGCCGTCTGCGACCACAACAGCGCCCGCAACGCCGCCGCCGTGCAGGAGGCCGCCGGCGCACGCCTCGCGGTGCTCGCCGGCATGGAGATCACCACCGCTGAGGAGTGCCACGTGGTCGCCCTCTTCCCCGACGCCGCGGCGGCGCAGGTCGCCGGCGCCGAGGTCGGCGCCACGCTGGGCCAGGTCGACGACGACTACGAGACGTTCTTCGGCGAGCAGCACGTCCTCGCCGCGGACGGCAGCGAGCGCGCCCGCGAGACCCTCGCCCTGGCGACGGCGACGCCGCTCGACGTCGACGCCGTCGTCGCACTCGTCCACAGCCACGGCGGCCTGGCTATCGCCGCGCACATCGACCGCCGCAGCTTCGGCGTGATCGGCCAGCTCGGCCTCTTCCCGGCCGACGCCGGCTTCGACGCGGTCGAGCTCTCGCGGCACGTCGCCGCGGGCTCCCCGGACGAGGCGGCGTTCACCGTTCACGGTCTGCCGCTCCTGCACTCGTCCGACGCCCATTACCGGAGCGACATCGGCGCGGCGCGCACCATCGTGCACTGTGAGCGCCCGACGTTCGCCGAGCTGGCGCTCGCCCTCGCGGGCGCGCGCGGCAGGAGCGTCGGCGATGCATGACCTCTCGCTCTACCTGCTCGACATCATCGAGAACTCGGTGCGCGCCGGCGCGACGCGGATCAGCGTCGGCGTCACCGTGGAGAGGGCCGCAGACAGCCTGGAGATCACGGTCGAGGACGACGGACCCGGTCTGCCCGTGACGCCACATGAGGCCCTCGATCCCTTTTTCACGACCAAGAAGGGCAAGAAGACCGGCCTGGGGCTGAGCCTCTTCCGCCAGGCGGCTGAGGCCGCCGGAGGCGGCCTCAGCGTGGGCCGCTCGGCGGACCTCGGTGGGGCCTTCGTGCGCGCCTGGATGGGCCTCGGCAACGTCGACCGCCCGCCCCTCGGCGACGTGGCGGCCAGCATCTTCACGATGGTCGCCACCAACCCCGAGGTCGACTTCGTCGTCGACCTCGCGGACGGCGACAAGCGCACGTCGCTGCGCGGCAGCGAGCTGCCGCAGCGGCTTCCCGCCCTCGTCGCCTATCAGGAAGCTCTCACATGACCGTGATTACCCGCACAGCGGATCGCAGTCGAATCAAACGGAGGACCAGCGGATGAGCGAAGAAGTCAAGACGTGCGCGTGCGGCTCTGCCGAAGAACCGTCAGAAGAGGAGCTCATCCAGCGCCTCGACGCGGTGATCGGCGAGTACCGCGGCAAGCCCGGCGCCCTGATCCCGGTGCTGCAGCTCGCCCAGGGCATCTTCGGCTACTTGCCGGAGGTGGCCCTCAAGCACATCGCCCGGGAACTGCGCAAGCCCTACAGTGAAGTCGCCGGCGTCGTCGGCTTCTACTCGTTCTTCACCACCGTGCCGCGCGGCAAGCACCTCGTGCGCATCTGCATGGGCACCGCCTGCTACGTGCGCGGTGCCGTCCAGGTCCTCGACGCCTTCAAGAAGGAGCTCGGCATCGACATCGGCGGCACCACCGAGGACCGCGAGTTCTCGCTGGAGATCGCGCGCTGCTTCGGCGCCTGCGGCCTGGCTCCGGTGATCACCGTCGACGACGACGTGCATCACCGCGTCAAGCCCAAGCGCGTCAACGAGATTCTCGCCCAGTACGCCGACGAAGCGGTGCTCGCCGAAAGGAGCGCTTGACCATGGCCGACAAGATCACGAGCCCAGACCAGCTTCTTGCGAGAGCGCAGAAGGCGCAGGCCGACCTCGACCTGCGGCAGGGCCGCAAAGACACGCAGGTCACCGTGCACATGGGCACCTGCGGCATCGCCGCCGGCGCCCGTGACGTGGTGGCCACGTTCATGACTGAGTTGAGCGCCGCCGGCGTCACCTCGGCAAGCTTGCACCAGACCGGTTGCGCCGGCCTCTGCGAAGAAGAGCCCATGGCCACCATCACGCTGGCCGACGGGACGATGTACCGCTACGGGCTGCTCGACAAGGACAAGGTGCACACGATCGTCACTGACCACCTCGTGGGCGGCACTCCCGTCGACGCGTACCTGATCAAGACCTGAGAGCGAGTGACACGACTATGGCTGATGTGAGAACCCAAGTTCTGATCTGCACCGGCGGTGGCTGCATCGCCTCCGGGGCGCTCGAGGTGAGCGAGGCCGTGCGCGCCGAGCTCGCGACGCGTGAGCTCGCCGGCGAGGTCGCGGTCATCGAGACCGGCTGCCTGGGACCGTGCGTCCAGGGCCCGGTCGCCCTCGTCTACCCGGACGGCGTCTTTTACCAGAACGTGCACGTGGAGGACGTCCCCGAGCTCGTCGAGGAGCACCTGCTCAAGGGGCGCATCGTCGAGCGCCTCGTGAGCCATGCGCCCGGCACCGACAAGAACCAGGCGGAGATGAACGACATCCCGTTCTTCAATCGCCAGGTGAAGATCGTGCTGCGTAACTCGGGCATCATCGACCCGCTGAAGATCGACGAGTACATCGCCCGCGAGGGCTACCAGGCGCTGGCCAAAGTGCTCACGTCCATGACCCCCGGACAGGTCGTCGACGAGGTGCTGGCCAGCGGTCTGCGCGGCCGCGGCGGCGCCGGCTTCCCCACGGGGATGAAGTGGCGCTTCGCCCAGCAGCAGGACAACGAGACCAAGTACATCCTCTGTAACGCCGACGAGGGCGACCCCGGCGCCTTCATGGACCGCTCGGTGCTCGAGGGTGACCCGCACTCGCTCATCGAAGGCATGGTCATCGGCGCCTTCGCCATCGGCGCACACGAGGGCTTCGTGTACGTGCGCGCCGAGTACCCGCTCGCCGTCGAGCGCCTCGAGCATGCGCTCGGCCAGGCGCGCGAGACCGGCCTGCTGGGCACCGACATCATGGGCACCGGCTTCGACTTCGACCTCGAGATCCGCATGGGCTCCGGAGCCTTCGTGTGCGGCGAGGAGACGGCCCTCATGACCTCCATCGAGGGCCATCGCGGCGAGCCGCGGCCACGGCCGCCGTTCCCGGCGGTCTCCGGTCTGTGGGGCAAGCCGAGCGTGCTCAACAACGTCGAGACGTTCGCCAACATCGCCCCGATCATCCTCAAGGGCGCGGCCTGGTACGCGAGCACCGGCACCGAGAGCAGCAAGGGCACCAAGGTGTTCGCGCTCGGCGGCAATGTGCAGCACACCGGTCTCGTCGAGGTGCCGATCGGCATGCAGCTCGGCGAGCTCATCTACGAGGTCGGCGGCGGCATCCCGGGCGGCAAGGACTTCAAGGCCGCCCAGCTCGGCGGGCCGTCCGGCGGCTGCATCCCCAAGCAGCACCTCAACGTGCCGGTCGACTACGCCACCCTGCAGGACCTGGGCGCCATCATGGGCTCCGGCGGCGTGATCGTCATGGACGAAGACACCTGCATGGTCGACATCGCGCGCTTCTTCCTCGAGTTCACCCAGGAAGAGAGCTGCGGCAAGTGCCCGCCGTGTCGCGTGGGCACCAAGCGCATGCTCGAGATCGTCGACCGCATCTGCAGGGGCGAGGGCGAAGAAGGCGACATCGAGCGCCTGATCGCTCTCGGCGAGAGCATCAAGCAGACCGCGCTCTGCGGCCTCGGGCAGACGGCCCCCAACCCGGTGCTCTCCACGATCCGCCATTTCCGCCACGAGTACGAGGCGCACATCAAGGACCACTACTGCGAGGCCGGCGTCTGCGCGACGCTCTTCAAGGCACGCTGCTCCAACGCGTGCCCGGCGAGCGTCAACATCCCCGGCTTCGTCAGCCTCGTCGGCGAGCAGCGCTACGAAGAGGCGCTCAGGCTGCACCGCGAGCGCAATCCGCTGGCCAGCATCTGCGCCCGCGTCTGCTTCCACCCCTGCGAGAGCAAGTGCATGCGCGCCGGGCTCGACGGCGCGCTCGCCATCCGCCACGTCAAGCGTCACATGGTGGAGCAGGAGAAAGACCCTGTGCTGCCCGAGATCATGGTGAGCGAGGAGAACGCCAAGCGTAAGGTCGCGATCGTGGGCTCCGGCCCCGCCGGCCTTTCTGCCGCCTTCTTCCTCGCCCGGCTGGGCTACAAGCCCGTCGTCTTCGAGGCCGAGCCCAAGGCCGGCGGCATGCTCGTGCAGGCCATCCCGGCCTACAGGCTGCCGCGCGTCGAGCTCGAGCGCGAGGTCACGATGATCGCGGCCATGGGCGTCACCTTCGAGTACGGCAAGGCGCTGGGCCGCGACTTCACCCTGCAGAGCCTGAAGGACGAGGGTTACGAGGCCGTGTTCGTCGGCGTCGGCGCCCCGCAGGGCATGAAGATCGGCGTGCCCGGCGAGGACGGCCCCGGCGTCTACGACGGGCTCTCGTTCCTCAAGCAGTACAACGTGCACGGCACCGGCGAGGTCGGCAAGAACGTCGCCGTGATCGGCGGCGGCAACGCGGCCATCGACGCCGCCCGCTCCGCCCTGCGCCTGGGCGCCGAATCGGTCAAGATCCTCTACCGCCGCACGCGTGCCCAGATGCCCGCCTGGGGCGAGGAGATCGACGCCGCCGACCTCGAGGGCATCGAGATCCTCACGCTTGTCGCCCCCGAAGAGATCGTCCGCGACGCGAGCGGCAAGGTCACGGGCGTGCTCTGCAAGGAGATGGCGCTCGGCGACTACGACAAGAGCGGCCGGCGGCGCCCTGTGGCGGGTCACAACCCCACCTTCGTGGTCGCGGCCGACACCGTGATCGCCGCCATCGGCCAGTCGCTCGACGCGCCCGCTATCGTCGACGGCACCCCCATCGAGCTCAACCGCTGGGGCTACTTCGACGTCGACCCGAACACGGGCAAGACGTCGACCGACTGGGTGTTCAGCGGCGGCGACGCTGCCACCGGCCCGTCCTCGGTGGTCGAGGCCATCGGTGCCGGCGAGCGTGCCGCGGCCGGCATGGACGAGCTTCTGACCGGCGCCAACCACGCCTTCTGGCGCCGCGACATCGAGCCGCCTGTGTTCTTCGATCCCGACCTCGACCCGGTGGAGATGCCGCGACACGAGGTCGAGGAACTGGCCGTGGCGGCACGCGTCACGAACTTCGACGAGGTCGAGCTGAGCTGGGCCGCAAAGGTAGCCGTCGCCGAGGCGAGGCGCTGCCTGCGCTGCGACTACGGCAAGTACGGCTGCGAGCAAGGAGTCTGAAGGATGCCAACCCTCACCATTGACGACATCAAGGTCGAGGTGCCGGAGGGCACCACGGTCC
Source organism: uncultured Thermoleophilia bacterium (assembly GCA_903862845.1). Taxonomy (GTDB): domain Bacteria; phylum Actinomycetota; class Thermoleophilia; order UBA2241; family UBA2241; genus CAIXSE01. The sequence goes on along the minus strand of CAIOZS010000228.1, from coordinate 18,969 downwards.
TTCAGGCGGCCCGCCAGGCCGGCGTGAAGATCCCCACCCTCTGCTACCTCGACGACCTCCAGTCCATCGGTGCCTGCCGCGTCTGCCTCGTCGAGGTGGAGGGTGCGCGCACCCTGGTCGCCTCGTGCAGCCAGCCCGCCACCGACGGCATGGTCGTGAAGACCAACACCGGCAAGGTCCGCGACGGCCGCCAGATGGTCGTCGAGCTGCTCCTTTCGGAGCACGACGGCGACTGCCAGGTCTGCGGCCGTTCGGCCGACTGCGAGCTGCGCACCCTGGCCCTCGACCTCGGTATCGGCGAGCTGCGCTACCAGGGCGAGAAGACCTTCAAGATGATCGACGACAGCACGCCGGCGCTCATCCGAGACACCGGCAAGTGCATCTCCTGCCGGCGCTGCGTCACGGTGTGCAACGAGGTCCAGCAAGTGGGCGGCCTGTTCGCCCAGGGCCGCGGCTTTGCCACGCTCATCGGCCCGGCCTTTTCGCAGAACCTCAGCGACGTCGTCTGCGTACAGTGCGGCCAGTGCGCCGCCGTGTGCCCCGTGGGCGCCATCCAGGAGCGCAACCAGATCGACGAGGTCTGGGACGCGCTCGAGGACCCCACCAAGACCGTGATCGTGCAGACCGCGCCGGCCATCCGCGCCGCCCTCGGCGAATGCTTCGACTATCCGGCCGGCACTCTGGTGACCGGCAAGATGGTCGCCGCGCTTCGCCGCCTGGGCTTCGACGCCGTGTTCGACACCGACTTCACCGCCGACCTCACGATTATGGAAGAGGGCACGGAGCTGCTGGTGCGTCTAAAGAAGGCTCTCGTGGACGGCGAGCAGGTCGCTCTGCCGCAGTTCTCCAGCTGCTCCCCCGGCTGGATCAACTACATGGAGCACTTCAACCCCGACATGCTGGACAACCTCAGCACCTGCAAGAGCCCGCAGCAGATGTTCGGGGCGATCGCCAAGACCTACTACGCCGAGAAGATCGGCGTGAAGCCGGAGGACATGGTCGTCGTCTCGGTCATGCCCTGCACGGCCAAGAAGTACGAGGCCGCGCGCCCGGAGATGAACGACAGCGGCGTGCGCGACGTCGACATCGTGCTCACCACCCGCGAGCTCGGCGCCCTGATCACGCAGGCCGGCATCGACTTCCGCAGCCTGGCCGACGAGGAGATGGACGCACCGCTGGGCATCAGCACCGGCGCCGCCGACATCTTCGCCAACACCGGCGGCGTCATGGAAGCGGCGCTGCGCACGGCCTGGGAGATCGTCACGCAGACGCCGTTCCCCTTCCCCAACCTGCACGTCGCGCCCATCGAGGGTCTCGAAGGCGTGAAGGTCGCGACCGTCAAGGTGGAGGGCGCCAAGGGCGACTGGGCGTTTCTCGAGGGCGCCGACCTCAAGGTGGCCGTGGCCCACGGCCTGGGCAACGCGCAGAAGGTCATCGACCAGGTCAAGAGCGGCGAGGCCGAGTATCACTTCGTCGAGGTCATGACCTGCCCCGGCGGCTGCATCGGCGGCGGCGGCCAGCCGCGCTTCACGACCAACGAGGTGCGCAAGGCGCGCATGGCCGCGATCTACCGCGAGGACGAGGGCCGCGAGGTGCGCAAGTCGCACGAGAACGCGGCCGTATGCGCCCTGTACGAGGAGTATCTCGGGGCGCCGTGCGGTGAGATCTCGCACCACCTGCTGCACACGCACTACTTCGCCCACGACCGCGTCTGAGACGCGAGCTCACGACCGGGCGGGGCGCTCTCGAGCGCCCCGCCCGCTATACTGAAGGCAGACCATGACCGCGGACCAGGCACTCATACTGATCGTCGACGACGACTACGACTTCCTCGAGATCAACCGCTTCATCCTCGAGGGCGCGGGCTACCGCGTGGTCACGGCCACCAACCCCGCCGAGGCGCAGCAACGCATCGCCGCCCAGATCCCCAACCTCGTGATCACCGACCTCATGATGACCAGCGTCGACGCCGGCTTCGCGTTCTCCGCCCAGCTCAAAGGCGACCCGCGCACGGCGGCTGTGCCGATCATCATCTCCACCTCGGTGAGCAGCCAGCTCGGCCTCAACTTCCGTCCCGAGACAGACGCCGACCTCGCCAAGATGCACGTCGACGCGTACTTCGACAAACCCATCGACGCCGGCGCGCTGCTGGCCAAGGTCAAGGAGCTCCTCGAGCGCGGTGCCTGACATTCCCGCCGCCTCCGGACCGCCCATGAACGACGATCGCGTCGCCCACCAGCAGCTCGTCACGACCATCCGCGAGAAGTGCCGCACCTGCTACACGTGCGTGCGCGAGTGCCCCGCCAAGGCCATCCAGATCCTCGACGGCCAGGCCAGCGTCATCCAGACGCGCTGCATCGGCTGCGGCAACTGCGTCACCGTGTGCAGCCAGAACGCCAAGCAGGTGCTCAGTGGCATCGAAGACACCGAGCGCCTTCTCGCCGGCCCCGCGCCGGTGGCAGCAATCATCGCCCCCAGCTACCCGGCGGAGTACACGGAGTGCAGTACCTCGACCCTGGTCGCGGCGCTTCGCGAGCTCGGCTTCACTTACGTCCACGAGGTCGGCTTCGGCGCCGACCTGGTGGCCGCGGAGTACGCGCGGCTCCTCGAGCACGACCCCCGGCGCTACGTGGCCACTACCTGCCCGGCGGTCGTGAGCTACACGCGCAAGTACCATCCCGACCTGCTCGACCGCCTCGCCCCCATCGTCTCGCCGATGCTCGCCATCGCCCGCGTGCTTCACGTCAAGTACGGCCCCGACCTGAAGGTCGCCTTCATCGGGCCCTGCATCGCCAAGAAGGGTGAGGCCCTGTACGAGCAGTTCGAGGGCGAGGTCGACGCCGCGCTCACCTACGTCGAGCTGCGCGCCATGTTCGAGGCCCAAGGCATCACGCTGGCCGAGCGGCCCCCGACCGACGACGACTTCGACACGCCGCACAGCAGCCTCGGCGCCCTCTTCCCCATCACGCGCGGCATGCTGCAGGCGGCGGGCCTCGACGAGGACCTGCTCAGCGGCGACATCGTGACCGCCGACGGACGCCACAACCTGGCCGACGCGATCACCGATTTCGAGCACGGCAAGACCGACGCGCGCCTCCTCGACATCCTCTGCTGCGAAGGCTGCATCATGGGCGCCGGCTTCAGCTCCGAGGAGCCGGTGTTCAAGCGCCGCGCGGACGTCAGTCGCGAGACGCGTTCGCGGCGCGCCTTCTTCGACCAGGCGACCTGGGACGCAGCCGTCGCCGCCTACCGGGACATCGACCTCTCGCGCACCTTCGCGCCTTTCGACCAGCGCTTCGACGACATGCCGACGGCAGAGGAGCTGCGCGAGATCCTGGCGCGCATGAACAAGGCCTCGGCCGAGGACGAGCTGGATTGCGGCGCCTGCGGCTACATGAGCTGCCGCGAGCACGCCGTGGCCATCTGGCAGGGCCTCGCGGAGGTCGAGATGTGCCTGCCCTACGCCGTCGAGGAGCTGCGCAAGACGGTCAACGAGCTGCAGGAGTCCAACGACTCGCTCGAGACCACCAAGGTGGCCCTGGTCAAAAGCGAGAAGCTCGCCAGCATGGGCCAGCTCGCCGCCGGCATCGCCCACGAGGTCAACAACCCCCTCGGCATCCTGCTGCTGCACGCCAATCTGCTGCTCGAAGACTGCGAGGACGACACGGCCGTCGCCGAGGACGTCAAGCTGATCGTCGATCAGGCCAACCGCTGCAAGAAGATCATCTCCGGGCTGCTCAACTTCGCCCGCCAGAGCCGCGTCGTGCGGCAGCCCACCGACCTGCCCGCCCTCGTGCGGGAGGTGCTGCGCACCATCCCCATCGACGAGGGCGTCACGATCACCGTCGACGACCGCCTCAGCGACCCCATGGCCGAGCTCGACGCCGACCAGATCGTGCAGGTGCTCACCAATCTGCTCACCAACGCCCAGCACGCGCTGCCCGACGGCGGGCGCGTGCTCATCACCCTCGACGGCACCGACGAGAACGTCATCGTCATGGTCTCCGACAACGGCACCGGCATCGCCGAGGAGCACCTCGACAAGCTCTTCAGCCCGTTCTTCACCACCAAGCAGGTGGGCAAGGGCACCGGTCTCGGTCTCGCCGTGACGCACGGGATCGTCAAGATGCACCGCGGCCAGATCAGCGTGGAGTCCAACGCCGACCCGTCGAGGGGCCCTACAGAGACGACCTTCACCATCGTCCTGCCTCGCTACGAAGCCGAGCTCAACGCGCCGGCCAGCCTGCAAGAGATCATGGGAAGCTGAAGCGATGACCCCCGAGGTCGCGCCGCGCGAGACGCTCATGGACCCACAGCAGGTCACGCTGCAGGTCGTCATGGTGGACGACGAGGAGGCCCTCTGCAAGGGCGTGCGCCGCATCATCGAGCGCTACAGGGTGCACGTCGCCGACGTGCTCGTCGACGCCGCCTACACGTTCCGCTACTTCACGAGCGGCGAGGACTTCCTCGTTCACCTCAGCGAAGGCGGCGAGGTCGACCTGCTGCTGCTCGACCTCAAGCTCCCCGGCGTCGGGGGCATGGACGTCCTCGACGCCATGAGCAGCCAGGGTCGCCAGGTCCTCACCATCATGATCACGGCCTACGCCACCTTCGAGACGGCCGTCAAGGCGACCAAGCTGGGCGCCTACGACTTTCTCGCCAAGCCGTTCACCCCCGACGAGCTGCGCTATGCGCTGCGTAAGGCCACCAGCCAGCTCATCCTCAGCAAGCAGGCGCGCAAGCTCGCCGAAGAAAAGCGCCAGGTGCGCTTCAATTTCATCTCGGTGCTGGCCCACGAGCTCAAGGCGCCGCTGAACGCGGTCGAGGGCTACCTCAACATCCTGCGGACCACCGAGGCAGACCAGAATCTCAAGATGGTCGAGCGCAGCATCGTGCGCGTGGACGGCATGAAGAAGCTCATCGGCGACCTGCTGGACCTCACGCGCATCGAGTCCGGCCAGCGCGAGCGCGTCATCAAGCGGCTCGACCTGCGCGAGCTCGCCAAAGCGTCGATGGAGCTCTTCGCCGTCGACGCCGAGCGCCGCGGCATCGCCATGGAGCTCGACGCCGACGAGGGCCTCGAGCTGTTCGCCGACGCCGGCGAGACCGAGATCGTCTTCAACAACCTCGTCTCCAACGCCGTCAAGTACAACCGCGACGGCGGCAAGGTCACGGTCCGCATGATGCGCAAGGGCGACGCCGTGCGCATCGCCGTCAGCGACACCGGCATCGGGCTCAGCCCGGAGGAGGCCGGCAAGCTCTTCCGCGAGTTCACGCGCATCAAGAACGAGCACACCGTCAAGATCCTCGGCAGCGGTCTCGGGCTCTCGACGGTGCGCAAGATCGCCAACATGTACGACGGCGAGGCCACGGTGAAGAGCGAGCCCGGCGTGGGCAGCACGTTCACGGTCACGCTGCACGACGCGCCAAGCCCAGGGACGAACGCGACGGGCGGCGGCGACGCTGCGCCGGCCGCCGCCCCCGCCCCGCTCACGTAGTCGCCGCCCGCGCGCCCGGCCGCACTCACTGGGCCAGGGCGTCGGCTTTCATCATCTGCTTCATCACCCTGATGGCGGTGTTGATCGGCACGGCGAAGCCGATGCCCTCGTTGCCGCCGGACATCGATTCGATCTGGAAGTTGATGCCGATCACGTGCCCGGTCGCGTCGATCAGCGGCCCGCCGGAGTTGCCCGGGTTGATGGCGGCGTCGGTCTGGATGCCGCCGCTGATCGTGGCGCCGTTCGGCGACTCCAGGTCGCGGTTGGTGGCTGACACGACGCCGAGGGAGAGCGAGGAGCCGAGGCCCAGCGGGTTGCCGATAGCCACCACCGCCTCGCCGACGCTGGCCTTCGAGGAATCACCGAGGGGGATGGGCACGAGCCTGGGCGTTTGGCCGGGGTCCACCTTGATGAGGGCCACGTCGTGCGACTCGTCGGCGTCCACGACGGTACCTTGGACGCGCCTCCCCTGCGAGCCACCGCCATTGAAGATCACCGTGACCGTGCTCACGGCCTGGCCGTTCTCGCTGACCACGTGGGCGTTGGTCAGGATGTAGCCGTCCTTGGAGACCACGAAGCCGGTGCCCAGCGCCTCGCCCCCGCCCGTCTGCTCACCCCAGATGTCATAGGTCGCTGGAAAGGTGGTCTGGATCTCGACGACGCCACCGACGTGTTTTTCGTAGATCTGCGTCGGGGTGAGATTGCCTCCGCCGTGAAGGAGCCGCGGTGCGACTGCGGCGGCGATCACCGCGACGACGATGAGCCCGGCGACGACCGTCAGCAGCAGGCGCTTCGAGGGCGCGCGTCGGGGCAGCGCGGGTCGCCTGTTCGCGACGCCCGGCGCGGCTCTCGCCTGGCTCGTCGGCCGCGTCGCCGCGGCGGATGCTACGGCAGTCGGAGGGGCGGCAGCACGCGAAGTCCACGGGCCTGTCGCCTTCGCTCCGACCCACGCTCGCGTGCCGTCGTTGGCCCAGACGAGATTCCCTTGACGATCGTGTTCCATGATGTCGGCTGCGGAGATGGGACCGTGGCCTTCAAGAATGAAGGCGTCGCCCTCACGAGTGATCGTCTTTCCGTTCCATCCCGTCGCCGGTCCAAATGTGGCGATCAACATGGTCACTCCACGAGCTTCGCCTTGAAGGCGGCGAACTCATCGTCGGTCAGGATTCCTTTGGCGCGCAGATCCGCGAGCTTCACGATCTCGTCGGCGACGCTCGTCGCCGGGAGGTCGCTCGCGGCTTCGGCGGTCGCTGGGCCTGACGCGAGAGGCTCGACCGAAACCGGCGGCTCGGCGGCAGCAGGCCGCTCCACGAGGGTGTCGGCGAGGCGCGGGTCGGCCTGCGCCGCAGTCGCCGGGCCGGGAGCGCGTGGCTCGACGTCGGTCGTCTGCGCGCTCCTTGAACCAGGGGCATCACCCGGCGCCTGGACGGCAACGGGCGACGGCGTGACAGCGACGCTCGCGGCCGGCATCGCGTTGCCGGCAAACACCGGGGCCGCCACCGGCACGGCGGCGACAGGCTCACGCATCTTGAGAGCGCCGCCGCCAACGACGGCCACCGCGCCGAGAAGCGCGACCGAGCTGCCGGCCTCCCAGCCGCGCGCCGTCTCCACGATCATGCCGATGAGAACGACCAGAAGCGCGACCGCGCCCAAAGCCATGATAATGAGCGGCGAGCGACCGCTCATCTCGTAGCGCCGCTCGGGGATCACGCCCGACGACAGAACGACCACGACGACGGCAGCTATCGCGGCCAGCATGGGGAACCAGCCCCCGGCAAAGTTGTAGACGTCCGCCGTCCAGGCCAGCAGCATGCCGAAGAACATGGCGAGCGATCCGGCGACGACCACCCAATCACCACGCGACACGCCCTCCAGACCAGTGGACCTTGGCTTGGCAGCGACGGCAACTTCAGGAGCCGGGCGTGCACTGGGGCTGGCGATTGCCTGGGCGGCCGGAATCCCGCTGGTCGCGGGCGACGCTCCAGCGCTTGCAGGCAGAGCGACTTGTGACACCCGTGAAGCCTCGGCCAGCGCTTCGACCCAGGCGCGCGTGCCGTGGGTGGCCCACGAAAGGTGCCCCTGACGGTCGTACTCCACGACGTCCGCAGCGGAGATCGGACCGTATCCTTCGAGCGCGAAGATCTCGCTCTCGAACGTGATCGTCTTGCCCGACCAGCCTGTGGTCGGGCCGAACGTGGCGATGATCATGGTGCCTCCACGGTTTGCGCCGCACCATTATCGACCCGAAGGGTGACGGGCGATGCTTCCGGCCGTTGGAGTGGTCGTGCCGAGCGGGTCACGTGGAGGCTCAGTGCCGCGAATGAGCAGGCGGTCACGGCGCTTGCCCGGGCCTTCGGCCCAGAACCGGGGTTATAGCGGTCACTAGAAAGCCCGCACAGCGCGCACCCTGTAGAGGAAGTACTTGCCCCAATGGCCCTGGACGCCACTGGCGAAGTTCTGGGACCACGCAGCGGTCGCGCTGTTCAAGTCCAATTCGTAGTTGTCGGAGGAGCTCCAGTAGTCGGTAGGCGCGTAGCCGCCAACCACGTCCTGGCTCAGGTACAGCTTGTTGAGCTCATCCTTGCTGGGCAGGAACCAGTCGTCATAGCCGCCCTCTGACAAGCCATCACAGAGGTAGGCGGCGCCACCCGTGCATTTCACGTACTGACCTTCGATGGTAGCGGTCTGGTTGACGATGCCAGTGGTGTTCGCCTGACCGGTGCCAATCGCTTGGCCTGGCCCTGCGGGCCTGATATCGGTGCCTCCTCCGGGCACGGAGCCGATGGTGCTCCAGACGACACCTGCTATCCCTGCGCTCTGATCTGCCACTGCAGCGATCAGGCCGTGGGTCTCTCCTGCGACGAACCCGGGGTCTCCCGCCTGGAGGATGTAGGAGACGATGCCGCCCTGATAGAGGTCGCCGATCTCCAGGGTGAAGGCCGCCACCACGTAATCCTGGGTCGAGCCGTCTCTGGCCGTGACCGTGTAGAGGACCGGGAAGGTAAAGTCGTTGGGCGTCACGCCGCAGACCTGGGGCGCTCCGAATGCCGCGACAAACGCCCCGCTCGTGACGAAGGTCGCGATGAGGGCGCTCCGGTCGGTGCCGGCGGGCAGGATGATGTCAATGGTATGGCGCGTCTCATCGATGTCACCGACGGCGTAGGGCCATGCGAAGCGGAAGTCGGTGATCGCCTTGAGGGAGTCGGGCGCTACCCTGAAGGCAAGGGTCTTGCTCCACGGGCCCGCGCCGTGGGCGTTGCTGGCGCGGACCTTCCAGGTGTGATCGATGTTCTCGGTCAGGTCGAGATTGCTGGTGTACGAGAGCGTCTTGATGTCGATCTTCTTGATCCGCTGCGTCTTGCCCTCGTAGACGCGAAGCTCGTACTTGACAGCGCCTTTCACCTCGCCCCACATGAAGGTCGGCGTCGTGGAGGCGATGATGCCTTCGGGCGTCTTGGCCGTAGGCTTGCCGGGCTTGGCGCTGCCGGCAAGCGAAGCGGAGGCGCCTGCGAGGAGCACGACGACGAGGGTGAGCAGGAACAGCGCCAAGGTGAGGGGCTTGCAGGCGCGCCGCCAAGTGGCCGGCTTGCCGGTGAGCGTGGCGGACTGCGGCATGTGTGCCCCTCCAGACATTACGAACCCTGTCGTTCTTACCTACCATTGTCGACAGCGCGGACGGCGGACTTGAATCAGCCGCGACCGAGGCAGCACGCGGATTCGGCTCGCGGGTCGTTCTCGTGCCAGCCAGCCCACCGGCAGCCGGCAGAACTGCCGCGGCCGCCGCCTACACGTCCCTGCCGCTTCACAGTGAAGCTCATGGTGTTGCTCACGCCGTCCGTCGTCGTCACCGCGACGGTCACAGCGCCTTCCTCGGCCTTGGTCGGCGCCTTGAGCTTGATCTGCGTGGCGCTCCAGGAGATGGACGCGGTGCACGACTTGCTGCCGAACTTGACGGAGTTGATACCCTGCGCCGCGTACGCATGACGCCGTGTTTGCGCTGAGCTATTGTGGGTCATTAACCACTATTGCTACCAAGCATGCGCTTCTGGTTTGGAGCGCCGGTTCGACTTCTAGAGGAGAGCGATCATGATCATCATGGTGCAACATACGGTTAGCGACTACGATGCTTGGAAGGCTGTCTTCGACGAGCACCAGGCGGTGCGCACGCGGCACGGCGCCACCGGGCATCTGCTCTACCGGGGCGCCAACGATCCCAACGAGGTCACGGTCATCAACCAGTTCCCGTCGAGAGAGCAGGCCGAGGCGTTTGCCGCCGACCCTTCCCTGAAGGACGCGATGGAGCGCGGCGGCGTCATCAGCGAGCCGCGCCTCACCTGGGCCGAGGAGACCGAGGCCGCCGACTATCGGCAGACCAAGGCCGCGTAGCTCCATAGACGTCGGGCGGCGGAGCCAGCGGCGGCCACAGAGGTGGCCGCCGCTGGCTGACACCGCCGCAACGAAGTGCGCGTCCGAGGATGCAGTCGTGGTCTCGAACAGCAGAGCGTTAGCGGTCGTGTGCTCGACCGATCTGCAAAGAAGCCCGGACTTCGTAGAGCACAACGTCGGCCTTCGGCTTTCGTCCGCGGCCATCAAGAATCACCTGGTGTTCGAGGGCGGTGGCGGCACCATCCTGCTCGCCCACAGCCGTCCGGCAGCGAACAAGGGCGATCACGACCAGGTCCGCTTCTGCTCCACCGACATTGCGGCGGCATGACCATCCCTTTCGTCCGGCTGCGACATCGGCCTCCGGATCAACGAGCGGCGAGAAGGCGGACATGGCGCGCCGCGCGCGCCGCGCAGCGCCGCCCGCCGCGGAGCTCATCGTAGGCATCATCGCCGGCCGGGCGGCCTCCCGCCTCCCGCCTGCCGGTGGCCGACAGGGAGCTCGCTCAAAGGGTCAGCCAGTCGTCTGGATAGTGCCCATGTACGCAGGCTGCATGTGGTGCGCCGATCGACCATGCCGGCGTTCAACGCGCCGAGCATCGATCTCTCGGCTCCCGACAGCCTCCTTCACCTGTGCATCTGCCCGCCGCCGACCGAAGCTGCGGGACGGCCGGCGGCGCACCACGCCGGCGCCTCCGCCCAGAGCCTCGCCGAGATCACAACGTCAACCCTCCGCACCTTGCTTCGTTTGTCGCGCCCAGCTACTCTGCAGACGGGTGCGGGTCACACACACGGTGCGGGAGTGGGCTTGATGGCTACAACAATCACGAGAAGCCACGTTTCGTGGAAGGGGCGGCGCTTCGATCTTTCCAGTGCGCTCACCTTCACGCTGGAGCTCGACGACGACATGTGGTGCTACGACTGTCCCTCCCTCGGCCTGTTGGGCTGCGGCCCCAGCCGCGAGGCCGCGATTGCCCGCTTCGAGAGCGAGTTCGCCTTCTTGTGGGACGAGATCGCCTGCGAGAGCGACGACGCTCTTCTTCCGCAGGCTCAGGAGCTCAAGCGCAGACTCACCCGCCTCGTGTCCAGCGTTAGGGAAGCTGCGTGACCTCCATCCAAGCCAGGACCGTCAGACGTGGCCTGACGTCCAGTCGGGCATCCACACGATGATGAGCCACGGCGAGATCTACTGTGGCACCGCGTACCTGACGACGATGGCCCGGCAGCTTGGCCTCAAGCGCGACGAGTTTGTGGGCCTCGTAGAGTGCTCGCTCTCCCGCGACGAGTACGAGAAGCTGCTCCGAGAGCGCGGGAAGCTCTAGCAGGAGCCCACCGTCGCACGCCGTTTGAGCCGGTCCTCCTGCAGGAGCGCCCCGACCTCGTGGCCGGCAGCGGACGTTCAGGAACTGGTCGCTCGCGGGGTCGTCTTCGATGAGCTCGAGCTCGGAGAGATGAAGCTCGTCGCTCACGTCATGACCAGTCCGGGCATCGGCAAGTCGGCGTGGGTCAAGGACCCGGACGGCACTACGCTGGCCCTGTACCAGCCCGAGTAGCCGTCGCGGGCTTGGGGACGCGAGCAGCCGGCGCGGCGTGGGGCTTGGCGTTGCGCTTGCGTCGCTCATCCAGGTCTCACACGGTGATGACGACCTTGCCTTGAGCGTGCCCCTCGCCGAAGGAGGACACGGCCTCCTGAGTCCGGCTCAGAGGGTACGTCCTGCCGACGATCGGCGTCAGCTTTCCGGACTCCATGAGCCCCTTCAGGACGAGCAGGTCCTTCTGCTGCGGGCGCTCCGTGCACGCGCGGATCCGCTGCGGCACGAGCAGCGAGAGCAGAGGCGCCTTGATGAGGAGAACGCCCGTGCTGCCAAACCAGCGCTTGTAGAACTGGCCGCCGTTGGGGACGAGCGTCCCGCTCCGGCTCAGCGCGCGCAGGAGGCGCGACAACGAGTGCTGCAGCACGTTGTCAAGGATGAGGTCGTAGCGCTCCTCACCCTCGGTGAAGTCCTCCTGCGCGTAGTCGATGACGTGGTCGGCGCCGAGCGAGCGGACCAGGTCCAGCTTCGCCGCGCTGCACACGCCCGTCACGTGCGCGCCGAACGACTTCGCGATCTGCACGGCGAACGTGCCGATGCCTCCGCCGGCGCCGACGATGAGGACCTTCTGCCCGGGCTGGATGCGGCCCGAGTCGCGGAGCGCCTGCAGCGCAGTGAGCCCGGCCATCGGCACGGCCGCGGCCTGCTCGAACGTGATGTTGGCCGGCTTGGGCGCCAGGTGCTCTTCCGCGGCGACCGCAAGCTCGGCGAAGGTGCCGCGGCCGGCGCCGAAGACCTCATCCCCGACCCGGAGGCGCGTCACGCTCTCGCCGACAGCCGCGACAGTGCCCGCTGCATCGGTGCCGCGAACCGCCTGCTTCGGTCTGCGCAGCCCGAATGCCAGACGCACCACATACGGCATGCCGTGAACGCCGGCCCAGTCGGGAGGATTCACGGCGGCCGCGCGAACCCGCACGAGCACCTCGTCGTCCTTGATCACCGGCCTGTCGATGTCCGTGAGCTCCAGGACTTCCGCTGAGCCGTACTCGCTCTGAACGACCGCTTTCAATGCGTTCCCCCGATACCTTTGTCATGACGTCAGCCCGCTACGTGGCGCGTGACCCCGCGCTGTTCGCCTCACTCGTAGTGGGTCCACATCCTCAGCACCTTGACCACGTGCTCCTCCGGGAGGACCTGATACACGAGGCGGTGCTGGATGTTGATGCGCCGCGAGCAAGCCCCGTTGAGGTCGCCGACCAGCTTCTCGAACGGCGGCGGCGACTGGAACGGGTCGTCCGCAAGCACGGCGAGCAACTCCTGCGCCTGCGGCTTCAGCCCGGCCGCGGCGAGCTTCTTCGCGTCCTTGCGCGCCTGCGTCGTGTACAGCAGCCGCCGGCTCACCAGTCGGGCTCGTCCTCGAGCTCATCGGCCGGCGTCGCCATGCCCTCGCGGATGGACTCGCGCATGCCGGGGATCGAGACCAGGTAGAGCGTCTCCTGCACTGCCCGCCAGTCGTCCTCCGAGACGAGCACGGCATTGCCGCGCTTGCCGGTGATCTGCACGGGCTCGTGCGACTGCGAGACGTCGTCGAGAAGCTTGTAGAGCTGCTTGCGCGCTTCGGTGGCGCTCATGGTCGTCATCGCTGACCTCCTGGTGCGTACGGGAAAGCGTACGCGCATAGACGCCGGAAGTCAAGTGAGCGGACGGCCCCAAGCGTCAGCCCGCGCCACTCCACGTCTCGACCTGCAGTCCAGGAACCCTCTCGAGCTCCCGAGCGTTCGCGGTCACCATCATGAGCACGTGCGTGATGCGCGTGGCCGCAAACCACAGGTCGCGCGCATCGACGGGTGTGCCGGCCAGCCGACGGGTGCGACCACACCTGCGCGTGCGCACGTGGGCCCCTGAGCGACCCGGCGCGGTCCCCCGTCCGCAAACGCCTACGCTCATCGCCGCACGGGCAGACATGTCAGAATGGGAGAGTCCCGCGACGTCCAGGCCTTCGCGCGGGAGGCTGAGATCCGCCGGACGTACCACGCGTGGCCGCGAGCGGTCCGGCGTGGAGGAACTCGTGAGAGCGGCCCGCCGGCCCGTTTCGCTGCTGCTCAGGGGGGCCAACCAAGGCACATGGCACCACGACGCAGTGAAAGGGGACGGCGATCATGACAGGTCCGATCGATGCAATAACGGCGATGCACAACGCATTCCGCAAGGATATGGAGGGCATCGACGCCGCGGCGCTCGGCGCTGCGCGCGGCCAGCCGGGGCTCGAGGCAGCGCTGGAGCGGTTCCGCTTCTGCAACGAAGTGCTGGTGGTGCACGCTCACGGGGAGGAGATCGCCGTCTTCCCCGCCGTCGAAGCTGTCGCGCCCTTGGTCGCCGAAGCGTACGAGAAGGACCACCGCGGCCTCGATGCAGCGTTCGACGCCTTGAACGAGGCGGTGTCCGCGGGCGACGCCCTCGCGACCGCCCGCGCCACCGCCGCCTTCAAGTTCCATCTCGACGTCCACCTCTACAAGGAGGACACGCACCTGTACCGCATCTTCAAGGAGCGCATCCCCGTGCCCGACCAGGGCAAGGCGGTCGGCATCATGGCCGCGGAGATGCCTCCGGAGCGTCAGCCGGAATTCATCGCTTGGCTGTTCCCGCTGATCGGCGACGACGACCGTGAGAACATGCTGCGCATCCTGCAGATGGTGTCGCCGCCCGAAGCCTTCGCGGGAGTCGCGCAGCTCGTGAAGCGGGCAGTCGGCGACGACTGGGCAGAGCTGACCCGGCGCATCCCGGAGCTGCCCGCGTAGGACCGCTCAGCCCAGCAGGACGTCGGCCATGCCTGCGGCCATGGTCAGAGCCGCCTCGCGGACTGCCTGGGAGCTCTGCGCTTCTCCCACGGCGTCGGCACGGCCGGTGGCCACGACGACGGGCGGGTGGCTCGGCGCAATGAGGTCGAGGTAGCGCTGCATGGCCTCGATGGTCGAGGTGAAGACGTGCACCCCGATGGCCAGGAGGCCGACGGTCCTCGGGGTGAGCCACTGCTCGTTCATGTAGCGATCGTTGGTGGCGTCCATGAACGCCTTCATCTGCGCGCTCACATTGGAGAAATGGATGGGCGTGGCCAAGATGAGGCCGTCGGCCGCCCACACCCTGTCGAGCGCCGCCTCCACTTGTTCCTCTGCGCTGGTCCGCGCCCCCTGGTCCGCCTCATGATCGGTGAGGCTGATGGGCAGGTCGCAGAGCAGGACCGTCTCGCAGCGCACGCCGCGGCGCTCAAGCTCCTCCGTGGCCACGCCGACCGCGAACACCGTGTTGCCACGGCGACGCGGGCTGCCGACCAGTGCTACAACCCTCGGATCCGAATCCACGTCACGTCCTCCTTGCCGGGCGACTTCGGGGCGTCCCGCGCCCACGCACTCGCCGTGACGCTTCCCGCCATGGTCACCCTCAAACCGTGGGTTCGGCCGGCCGTCGCGGGACAATCGGGTCGTCCTGACCCGACGCCCCCGGCATCATCCGCAGCCACGCAGCGACTGGTGGGTGGCTGCCGTTGCTGGGCGGAAAGCCGGGACGAGCCGGATCTCGGCCTCGCAGCCGACGGACGTGTGCATGATCGGCGGCCCGCCCTCGCAGCAGGACGCCGGCGTGGTGCCCACGGCCCTGCCGTTCCGCGCATCCGCGAAGTCCACGGCACCGAGGCGACCGGGCGGCACGCCGACCGTCGCCCGATCCCACGTCTGCCCCCCGTCCTCGATCAGCACGACGGCTGCCGCGTACTGAGCACCACTTCAGGCGGGGCCGCTCAGCCCACGTTCGCGTCGCCATGTCGATGCCGTGCAGCGCCAGCGTCCCACCGCTCACCGTGATCGCGGAGCGCTGCCAGCCGTCGTCCGCCAGTCTGCCTGCTCCAGGTGGCGCCACCGACGACAGGGGCGACGAAGGCGCAGGCGCCGGCGGGCAATGTGCCAGGGCGACGGTGAGAGGGAGTAGGATCAGCGATGGGCCGAGGAGTCCGCGGATGCACCGCCGAGCGCGCGGCTTGCCGCTGCGGGTCGCGGACTGCCACATTTGACACCCCCCTTTGCAGGCGTCACGCCGGGAGCATGGTGATACCCTCGGGCGCGGGGAGAAGCAGCCTGCCCCAAACGTCATATGCGAACCGCATGCTGGTTGTGGACGCAGAGGCGAGAAAGGAGTGCGTGTCCTCCATGGAGACCGTCGAGAGACGACTGCCCGGCGATCCTGTGGCCTTCGTGCGCGCATGCGTTCGCGAGCGGCGCATCCTCTGGACGTATCACGTGAACATGCGCCTCGAAGGGCGGTTCGTCGCGCGCCAACCTATCCTCGATGCCGTCGACTCCTATGAGCTCGTCGAGTCGTACCCGCACGACAAGTACCTGCCAAGCTACCTGTTCCTGGCTCGACCTCTCGGCGACGCGATCCACGTCTTGTTTGCAGCGGACGTCGAGGGAGACAATGTCAGGGTCGTCACCGCCTACCGGCCAAGTGCGGACGAGTGGATGGACGATCTCAAGACCAGGAGGGTCTCACGATGAAATGTGGAGTCTGCGGAGCCAGGATGACGCAGGTCGCAAGCGACCTGCCCTTCAAGACGTCGGACCACACGATCGCCATCCTCAAGGACGTCCCAGTTCTGCAGTGCGGCAACTGCGGCGACTACCTTCTGGAGGACGCGGTCATGAGCCGCGTGGACGAGATCCTGTCCGGCGTCGCCGGGGCGGCGGAGCTCGAGGTCATCCGCTACGCAGCCTGACGTCGAGGCCGCGCCCGACCGACCTGGACCGAGCGCGGCCAACCGGCGATCGCGGCCGGCATCGGCAGCTCCTCGCACGGGCAGGACCGCTGTGGCCACAGAATGACTGGAGTCTCCGCGCCACATGGATGCACAGCCCCTCTTCTCTGACGACCACCTGCTCTCGCTGTGGCTACGGGAGCTCGACCAGTACCGAGATTCTGGCGCGGATGCCGACCTGCGCGACCGGCTGATTCGCTGGCACGATCGCGTCAGCGATCGCACCGAGACGCAGCTTCAGAGCCAGTTCATCGACGTCTTCTTCAAAGGCATCTGGGGCTATTGGGGTACGGGCGAGCGAGACGTGGACGAAGGCCTCTGTCTCGACCCCCAATACGCCGTGGCCGGTGCGGGCCAGGGCGGAGGCACCGGCGCCGCGGACCTCGCGATGGGCTGGTGGCGGCGCGCTGGGGTGGCTGAGATCGCGCAGGTGCTCTGCGAGTTCAAGGACATCCGCTCGGGCCTGGATGCGCCGCAGCACCGCAAGGGCAACGACCGCTCACCTGTGAAGCAGTGCTTCGACTACCTCAAGCACGAGTTCGATCAGGCGGACGTTCATCTCGGCGTGAAGCCCTCGTGGGGCATCGTCACGGACATGAACGAGTTCCGCCTCTACGCGCGCAGGGTCGGCGATTCCCGCTCTCAGCGCTTCGTGCTCAAGTCTCTCGAGGGGGCCGTTTCTCTGGTCGACTCCAGCGACGAGGCCGCCTACCAGCGCTTTCTGTTCGCGAGGCTCTTCGGCCGCGAGATGCTGCTCGCCGCATCGGGCGAGAGCAGTCTGGGCAGGGTTCTGGACGGCCAATGGGTGCTGGAGCGAGAGTTCGAGCGGGGGTTCTACCGGGAGTATCAGCAGTACCGTGAAGCCGTCTTTCGCGCGATCGTCGCCGCCAACCCCGGCTTCAGCGGCACCCGCGGCAAGCTCGTCAAGCTCACCCAGCGGCTCCTGGACCGCTGCATCTTCATCCTCTTCTGCGAGGACATGGGCCATGCGCTCGAGTTCCCCACAGATCTGCTCAGGTCGATGCTCGTCGAGCGCAGCAATGACACGTTTTACGATCCCGACAGCGATGATATCTGGGCGCTGCTGAAGCGGCTGTTTCGTGCGATGCGTGACGGCGGCGCGTTCCCTCCCTCTCACACGATCAACAGGTTCAACGGCGGTCTGTTCGAGGAGCTGCCGGAGCTGGAGAGCCTGGTCATCCCGAATCGCGTGTTCTGCGCGCGCGGCCAGGGCCGAGACGCGGCGTCGCTGTCGTCGGACAAGGGCACCCTGCTGTACTTCTCCGCGCACTACAACTTCGGGGCGCAGGGTGTCGGGCATCTGCGGACGATCACGCTGTACACTCTCGGCCGCATCTTCGAGCAGTCGATCACCGACCTCGAGTACATGGAGGCCGAGGCGGAGGAGCGCGAATCGATCGCCTCGCTCACAAAGCGCAAGCGTGATGGCGTCTACTACACGCCCGAGTGGGTGACGGCGAACTTGGTGCGAGAGACCCTCGGTGCGCGGCTCGCCGACATCCGCCACGAGCTCGGCTTTCAGTACGGTCGCGAATTGCCCGACGACGACGTTCAGGCCTACCGGACCTCGCAGGCAAGACTCGCGAGGCGGCCCCCAGAAAACGCGGCCACCCGCCACCTTCGCTTGCTCGACAAGTACGAGGCGGCGCTGGGGAACCTGCGCGTGCTCGACCCGGCCTGCGGGTCCGGGGCGTTTCTGATCCAGGCTCTGCAATTCCTCTTGGCCGAACGGAGCGCCATCGCCCAGGAGCGGGCGCGCATCACCGGCGCCGCCGGCCTGTTCGATGATGAGGCAAGTGCACGGGAGATTCTCGCGAACAGCCTCTATGGCGTGGACATTAACCCCGAATCAGTCGAGATCACCCAGCTGGCTCTGTGGCTGAACACCGCCTCACCGGGCAAGCCGCTCGGGCACCTGGACGCGCACATCCGCTGCGGCAACAGTCTGGTGGGCCCTGACTTCGCCGACTTCTGGCAACGCAAGCATCCCGGCTCCTTGTTCGTCGACCGCGGGGAGCAGGAGCTCGAGGACGTCAACGCGTTCGCTTGGGAGGCCGCGTTTCCCGAGGTGCTCGACGCGAACCTGCCGGTTGAGATTCGCGGGTTCGACTGCGTGATCGGCAATCCACCCTACGTCAAGCTCCAGCATTTCCGCAGGCTCGAACCCGACCAGAGCGACTACTACATCGAGCAGCAGAAAGGTTCGGCTCCGCTGTATGAGAGTGCGCAGACGGGCAACTTCGACCTCTATCTGCTGTTCATCGAGAAGGGCCTGTCAGTCCTCAACTGCGGTGGCTACATGGGCTTCATCGCGCCGAGCCTGTGGCTCAAGAACCAGTACGGGCTGGGTCTGCGGCGCAAGGTGAAGCGCGACAGGAGCCTCGATCGCTGGGTCGATTTCAAGAGCTGCCAGGTCTTCGACGAGGCGACCACCTACACCGCGCTGCAGCTCTTCCGCGGCCGGCCGTCTGAGGCCGTCAGGTTCGTCCTGGCGCCGGATGGCGAGATCGCGTCGATCGATTGGGACGCGGGAGTCGAGTCGGTCGCGTGGGACGCACTGGCGGATGACGACGCGTGGAATCTGATGCCTGCCGAGGACCGTGCTCTCGTCACGCGTCTGGCGGCGACGTGCAGGCCGCTGGGACACGCGGCGAACACGCGGCAAATCTTCCAGGGGCTCATCACCAGCGCAGACTCCATCTACCACCTGAAGCGAATCGCGCCCGGCCGC
>CAIOZS010000227.1 GCA_903862845.1 uncultured Thermoleophilia bacterium | reverse complement strand
GTCGGCGAGGCGTTCGCCGGCTGGTGCCTGGACCACCCGCACAGCTTCGCCCGGGTCTTCGACGCCCTGCCGTCGCCCACCGCGCTGGACGAGGGGCTCGCGCGGCGCTCCTCCGCGAGGTTCGTGCGGCTGCGCTCCGAGATCGAGAGGGGCGTGCGCAGCAGAGAGATCCGGGTCGACGACGTCGACCTTGCCGCCACGGTGGGGTGCGTGACGCCCTTCGGGGTCGTCCACCTCTCCCTGGCCGGGCGACTACCGGCCGGAGCGGCCGCTGCGCCCGGCCGACGTGCTACGGCTGCGGCGACTCGAGGACGACGAGCTGGAGGGGCTCGCCGCCAGGCCCGCGTGGTCCGAGCTCAGTTCACATGCCCGCGTCCGGCGCGCCCGACGCGGGCCGGCCGGTCATTCCGGCGCCAGTAGACAGCGCTCTATTGATAACCAATGTAACATTCATTATCTTAGATAAAAATGGCCCTGGAGCAGAGAGGCGGTCACCGTGTCACAGGAAGATGCGAGGCGGCTCATCGAGCACATGAACACAGACGAGGCGTTGAGGGCGATGGTCTTGGCGGCGCCGGACGTGGGCGAGCGGCTGCGCCTGGCCACGGCCGAAGGCTACGACGTCACCGAGGAGGAGATCGAGAGCGCGTCGGCGATGCTCAGTGACGCGGAACTGCACACGGTCACGGGCGCCGGAGGAGGGGTGGGGAGGGGTACCACACAGGACTTGATCGAATACGCTGGACTGAACTACTGCCAGTGTAGGTACTAAGACCGCTCCGCTAGTTCGGTGCGCCGGCGCTTCTCGCGGGAACGCGCGTCTCGCCGGGCCCGGTGAGCGTCGTTCTGTGGAGTCGTGCCCGGTTCGCGTCGTAGGAGACCGTGACGGTGGTGCGCCCGGTCACCACCACCCGCGTGCCCGCATCCTCTGACACTTCGATCCTCAGGGGGAGCGCGCCGGGCGCCGTGGTGGTCAGCGTCACCTTCTGCCAGGGCAGGCTCGGGCCGTCGATCGAGATCGTCACCGGGACCCGGGCCTCGCTGGCCGAAGGCGTGATGACGAGTGGGATCGAGGGCCGCACGTAGACAAGGGTGGCGTGACCGATGCCGTCGTCGTCGATCTGCTGCACGATGATGCCCTCCGGCGAGGGGCCGTCGCCCGCGGTGTCGATGTCGATGCCGGGGCCGGTGATGCGCAGGTCCACCTCGGTCGAGGAGTCGGCGCTGGTCGCGACGATGGCCAGGGAGAAGGCGTTCTCGCCGCTGTCGTCCGAGAAGGGCGTCGTGAAGTCCTGCATGCGCACGGACATCGGTGTGTACTCCAGGCCCCCGGGGCCGGACCCGTTCCAGCCCTTGTCCGCACGGGCGTCGGGGCTGGGCCGCGACTGGTAGTGCCACGTCTCGCCGGCCGCGTCGACGAGCACGCGGCCCGGCTCACCCGGATGATTGGAGTCGTAGACCCAGATGGAGAAGTACGGCTCGTCGTAGGTGACCGCGAACGGGGTCACCGCATGGGCCCCCGGCTTGGCGTACATCCCCATGGTGTTGGCGCTGCCGTCGCGGAGCCCGGCCGTCACGGCGGCGACGATCGCGGAAGGCTGCAGCGACCGCGAGGCGGACGCGGCAGCGGCCACCTCGGGCATGAGCTGGGTGGCCCACCAGTAGTCAATGTCCTTGACGAGGCGGCGGTTGCTGTTGCTGAGGTCCGCCGCCGTCCGCGCGTTCTTGTCCAGGTTCTTCAGCTTCGTGAGCCCGGTGAAGAACCGCTCGGCCGCCACTGACATCCCCTCACACCTGCCGTTGGCGAGCAGCTCGTTCATCTGCGCCGCCCACTGGAGCGCGGCGGGTCGCGGCGTACACTGGCTCTGGCCCGCGTCGACGCACACGTTCTGCGCCCCGAACAGGGCGACGAGGGTCTTGGTCGTGATGGCGTCGCCGGCGGTCACGCCGCCCCAGTTGGCGAACGAGAAGCCGTGCGCATCGGGCCGAAACCCGGTGTCGGCGCAGGTGTACGGGGTGGGCTGGCCGGCGATCGATGTGCCGGCGCTGGCCTCACACCCGAGTGCGGACGGGGTCACGCTCTCGCCCTGACGTGCCCGGCCGCAGGCGCCCGCCAGCGTCGCCAGGGCAACCAGGCTCAACGCTACTCCGATCGCGACCAAGGCTCGACGACGCACGGCCCTTCCTCCTCGCTCACAGCGCGCTCAGCTCGTCGCGCCTCTGTCGCCACGCGCCCCGGGGCCCGGCCCCGGGGCGACGGCTGCTGCCGCGGCCGCGCCGCTTACGGCTGGCTGGCACACACGTGGAACAGCACGCAGGCGCTACCCGCCCGCCCCCGTGGGATCTCTTGCGGGGACGCGCGTCTCGCCGGGCCCAGCGATCTTCGTGCGGTGGACTCGCGCCCGGGTGGCGTTGTAGGAGACCGTCACGGTGGTGTGGCCGGTCACGATCACGCGCGTGCCCGTGTCCGGCGACACCTCGATCCTCACGGGGAGCGCGCCGGGGGCTGCGGCTGCGAGCCGCGTCGGGAATGCGGGGGTGGTCAGTGTGACCTCCTGCCAGGGCAGGCTCGGGCCGTCGATCGAGATCGTCACCGGGACCCGGGTCTCGCTGGCCGTGGGCGTGATGACGAGGGGGATCGAGGGCCGCACATAGACGAAGGTGGCGTGACCGATGCCGTTGTTGTTCTCGATCCGCTGCACGATCATGCCCTCCGGCGCGGGGCCGCCGTCCGCGGTGTCGATGTCGATGCCGGGGCCGCTGATGCGCAGGTCCACCGCGGTCGAGGAGTCCGCGCTGGTCGCGACGATGGCGAGGGCGAAGGCGTTCTCGCCGGTGTCGTTGGAGAAGGGCGTCGTGAAGTGCAGCATGCGCACGGACATCGGCGTGTACTCCAGGCCGCCGGGGCCGGACCCGTTCCAGCCCTCATCCGCACGGGCGTCGGGGCTGGGCCGCGACTGGTAGTGCCAGGTCTGAGTGGCCGCGTCGACGAGCACACGACCCGGCCGCCCCGGATGATTGGAGTCGTAGACCCAGATGGAGAAGTACGGCTCGTCGTAGGTGACCGCGAACGGGGTCACCGCATGCCCCCCCAGCTTGGAGTAGAGCCCCATGGTGTTGGCGCTACCGCCGCGGAGCCCGGCGGTCACGGCGGCGACGATGGCGGAGGGCTGCAACGACCGCGAGGCGGACGCGGCAGCGGCGACCTCGGGCATGAGCTGAGTCGCCCACCAGTATGTGATGTCCTCGACGAGCCGGCGGTTGTGCTCGCTGAGGTCCTCGGTTGCGTTGGCGCTGCTGTCCAGTCTCGCCAACTCGGTCAGTCCGGTGAAGAACCGCTCCGCCGCCACCGACATCCCCTCGCACCTGCCGTTCGCGAGCAGCTCGTTCATCTGGGCCGCCCACGCGATCGCGGAGGGCCGCGGCGTGCACTGGCGCTGGCCCGCGTCGATGCACACGTTCTCCGCTCCAAAGAGGGCGACGAGGGTCTTGGTCGTGATCGCGTCGCCGGCGGCCACGCCGCCCCAGTTGGCGAACGAGAAGCCGTCCGGGTCGGGCCGAAAACCGGTGTCCACGCAGGTGTACGGGGTGGGCACACCGGCGATCGTCGTGCCGGTGCCGGCGTCGCGACCGGCGTCTCCACGACCGCCTCCGGTGGGCACACCGGCGATCGTCGTGTCGGCGCCGGGACGGCACCCGAGCGAGGTTGGGGTCACGCCCTCGTCCTGACTTGCCCGGCCGCAGGCGCTCGCCAGCGTCGCCAGGGCAACCAGGCTCAGCACTACTCCGATCGCGACCAAGGCTCGACGACGCACGGCCCTTCCTCCTCGTTCGCTCCGTGTTCGGCTGGTCGCGTGCCGGCCGCCACGCGCCCCGGGGCCGGGCCCCGGGGCGACGGCCGCGGCCGCGCCGGCTCCGCTCACGGCTGGCTGACCCACACCTGGAACATCTTGGTGCCGGCGCCGTTGTCCTGGTCGCGCTGGAGGTGGAACATCACCTTGCCGATCCACTGGTCCCAGCCGGTGCCTTCCGACATGGAGATCGGGTCGAGGCGGTCGGTGCCCACATGGAGCGTGAGGTCGGGGCGCCCGATCCCGGGGTTGTTGCCGATGATGTAGACATCGCCGAGCTTGGCGCGCACGTCTTTGTCGCTCGAGCTCTGGCCCTCGAACTCCACTGCCCCACCCTGGGCCACTGTTGAGGCCGTCGCGCCGTCCCCGCTCACGTCGACCGTCTTGGGCAGGTTCCAGTGCACCGTCAGGTGCACGCCGCGCCCGGAGGAGTTGACCCCGCCCTTGGCGGACGCCGATGCGCCGGGCGGCGACGGCGCTGCCGTGCTCTGGCCGCCGCAGGCACTTGCCGCCAGGACCAGGCCGATGACGACGGCGGCCACGGCGATGATCCTCGTGAACCTCATGGTGTGCCCCTGTGTCTGGTAGCGTGACAGCCAAGGCCGCGCATCGAGTCTGTCATGCCGTCGCCAGGCTGTGACGGTCACGGCCGGGTATAGAGCTCTCCGGTCTTCGGCATCTTGGTGTTGTTGAACACTGTGGTGTCGTCGATGGTGATGTTGCCCCACCATTTCTTGCTCTTGCTCCAGTTCCTGCCCACCAGGTTGGTGAGGTCGGCGTTCGTGAGGTTCGCGCCGCGCAGGTCCACAGTGCCCGCGACGTCCCACGGGAACTGCCCGTCGGGGATGAGCAGGCGGGAGAGGTCGGCGCCGCGCAGGTCGAGGCTGCCGTTGATGAGCGTGTAGTAGATCCGGGCCTGGCTGAGCTTGGCTCCGCTCAGGTCGGCCGCCGAGTCGTACTCCACACCGATCGACACGTTGCGTGCCGCGAGGTCGATGTTGGGGGCGGCGAACGCGGGCTCGGTCACCAGAAGCTCGACAAGCTGCCCGGTGGTGGGCACGCTGCCGTCCGCGCCGATCGGCGCGATGTCGTCAACGAGGTCCACATACATCGGCAGCGCTCCCTTCACGACGGCCGATGTGCTCGCCGGCGACGGCGATGCGGCGCTCTGGCCGCCGCAGGCGCCGGCCGCCAGGGCCAGGCCGATGATGGCCGCTGCTGCCGCGCAGGTCCTGATGATCCTCATGGTCTCTCCTTGTTCCGTCGCTCCGTGCCGGGCGCCTTGCATCCTCGCCGGAGGTATTCTAAACTAATGTGCAATTTAGTTCAACAGGACGTCGTCCGGGAGGTGGCTGTGGAGCGTCGCCGGCAGACCCGTGCCGAGGCCACGGTCGCGGCGCTGCTCGACGCGGCTGTGGCTCACCTTGAGGGCGGTGGCGACGTCGATCTCAGGGTCGACGACATCCTCGCGGAGACCGGCATCTCCCGAGGATCGCTCTACTACCATTTCGGTGATCGGCAGGGCCTCGTCGACGCCGCCGATCTGGAGTTGTACGCGCGGCGCGCGAGGGCGGACGTCGCGGCGCTGACCGGGCTGATCGACCGCGCCTCGACGCCGGACGAGCTCCTCGAGGCGGCGGGGGCCTTGACCGAGCAGACGCAGTCCCCGGCGCGGCGAGGCAACCGCATCGAGCGTGCCCGGCTCGTCGGGCAGATCGGCTGCGGACGCTTCGCCGCCAGACTCGAGGCCGTGCAGCACGGCCTGAACGCCGCCTTCGCCGCGGCCATCGCCCGCGCCCAGGCGAAGGGGCTCATCACCCCCGGTCACGACCCGCTGGCCCTGGCCGTGTTCATCCAGGCGTACACGCTGGGACGCGTGCTCGGCGACCTCGACACCGAACCGGTTGACCCCGTCGCCTGGAACGCCCTCATCGGGGACGTGCTCGACGCGCTCGTGCGGCCGCGGCGCTGAGCCGCGCAGGGAAGAGCGACGACGCGGCTACGCCAAGGGCGGATGTTCCACTCCCTCGCCTTGTACAGGATAAGGTATCGTAGTAACATTACGGAGGTGGGTCGGTACGCCGGCCGTGAGAGAAGCAGTGATGTCAAGCGACAGAAGGTGGCGCCATGAGCGAAGAAGCGGCACAAGCGTTCGTCGAGAGGATGAAGAGCGACGAGGACTTCCGCGCCAAGGTCATGGCGGAGGAGGACGTGGAGGCGCGGCTGGCGCTGATCGGCGCGGAGGGCTTCGACTGCAGCGCCGCAGAGATCGGCGCGCTGCAGGAGCTGGGCGAAGCCGAGCTGAGCGGAGTGGTTGGAGGAGGCGAGAATGGGGCTAGTTTCGAGTGGCGCCCTGATGATCAAATCTGCTTCAACGACCAATGAAGTCCCCGACGAGACGATTCCCGGTACCCCCCACTACCCCTTGATCCCTTGGCCTTTGGCCCTCGGGGATCCGTGAAGGAAGGCGGGGTCCACGGACTCCGCCGCGGAAGGCAAGGGGGAGGCGCTCCTCCGGCTTTGTGAAAGGGGCGGGCGGGGCTCCTGCAAAAGGGCCGCCGTCTGCTCCGTGATGCTCCGCGGGGGGCGATGAGGAGGCTTCTCCCCACCTGCGCCCCCCATCTTCGCAATGGCTTGTGACGCGTCACTGCCCATCATCGAACTGGCCTGGCGGCTGGTCCTCGAGGTCTCCAGAGACACCATCGAGGAGCTGCGCGCCGCATGCGCCGGGGAGGAGGGGGGCGCGGACGCGGGCGGCGGCGCTCCGCCGCGGCCCCGACCTGAGCCAGGCGGAGGTCGACGGCCGCCCGTGGATGGCAGCAACCCCGACCTGCGCCCCGGACTGCACCATTGTCCACTCCGCACCGCGATCGTCACTCTGGCGCGCAAGCTCCGTCGGGCGCATCGTGTCTGTATGGTCCTGCTTCCGGCATTCTCAGCGCCTTCTCCTGCTTGGGCCTGCGTGCCTTGCGCAGCGGCCACCAGGTCGGCTACCATGCGTAGTCAAATGATGACGTATAGTAGTCAAACCGGCATCACTGCTCTGTTCGCTTCCGCCACGCTTGGCGAGCTTCTCCGCGTCTTCATGCTCGAGCCGGAGCGCGAGTACTACCAGCGTGAGTTGCAGCGGCTCACCGGCGCCCACCTGCGGCAGCTGCAACGGGATCTCGAGCGGCTGCAGCGCTCCGGGCTGGTCGCTCGGCGGGCGCACGGCAACCGCACGTACTACCGGGCGGTCCCCGCGCACCCGGCCTTCGTCGACCTTCGCGCCGCCGTCGTGAAGACGGAAGGCCTCGGCGACGAGCTCCGGGGTGCGCTGGCCGGACTCGGCGACGCGGTCACGCTCGCTTTCATCTACGGCTCGTTCGCGCGCGGCGACGACGTCGTGGGGAGCGATGTGGATGTGCTCATCGTGGGATCTGCGTCGCGGCGCGAGGTCGCCACCGCTCTGGTGGCTGCGGCGGCCTCGTCGCGGCGCGAGCTGAACCCGTTCATCGTCGCGCCGGCAGACTTCACTGCCCGGCGGCGTGACGGCGACCACTTCATCGCGTCTGTCCTCTCCGGATCGCGGATGTGGCTGGTCGGTGATGAAGCCTCCCTTGCAGCGCTGGCTTGACTGCGGCGATCTGCGCGGGCACCGTACCTCGCGGCGCGAGATCTCAGACCTTCTTGCGGTGGCGGAGCGCGACCTGAGCGACGCCCAGGTGCCGGCGCTGTCGCTCGACCGGCGGTTCGCGACCGCCTATTCCGGCGCGTTGCCGTTGGCCACGATCGTCCTTGCGGCGTCGGGGTTTCGAGCTGTCGCTCAGCGCGCGGACACCACGTCGTGACGTGGCAGGCGTTGCCCGAGCTCATGGGTGTCGGTACGCCAGAAACAGCCGTCTACTTCGATTCGTGTCGCGCCCCGCGAAATCGCGGCGACCACGACTGCACGGGCGTCGTGTCGGCGGCCGAGGTCGACGAGGTGCCGCGCGAGGCGGAGGCTCTTCGCCAGCAGGTGCTCGACTGGCTCGCCAGAGAGCATCCCACGCTCGTGTCTCGCTTGGCATAGACGACTGGCCCTCCCGCCCAGGCGCCTCGCAGAGGTCCCCATGCCTGAGCCCTTCGCCCTCGCCTGTGACTCCCGCGGCGAGTCGCGGCCCCCGACCTGAGCCAGGCGGACGCGCACGGCTGCCTGTGGATCTGCAGTGCCCGGCTCGTCGGGCAGATCGGCTGTGGACGCTTCGCCGCCAGGCTCGAGGCCGTGCATCACGCCCTCAACGCCGCCTTCGCCGAGGCCATCGCCCGCGCCCAGGCGAAGGGGCTCATCACCCCTGATCACGACCCGCTGGCCCTGGCCGTGTTCATCCAGGCGTACACGATGGGACGCGTGCTCGGCGACCTCGACACCGAACCGGTGGACCCCGCCGCGTGGAACGCCCTCATCGGGGATGTGCTCGACGCGCTCGTGCGGCCGCGGCGCTGAGCCGCGTCGGTCCACAAGGGCGGGGCGGCAGGCCCAGGCTGCCGGCGTGCGAGGAAGCCAGGCGCCGGACGTGATGGCGCGCCTTACTCACTGCCCTGGGTTTCCAGCACGAACCTTGACAGATGGCGGTGTCTGTATAGGATCATGCAGGAAATGGAGGTGGCGGGGAGTGGCACGTTCGCCGGCGGCGATTGACATCAACGACTTCGAACTGCCCGCGGCGTTCACGGCGAAGCAGGCCGCGACGGCCGGCTTGAGCCGGGCGCTTCGAGCTCGTTTGGTCGAGGACGGCACGCTCACCCGTTTCGCGAAGGGTCTGTACCGGCGCACGAGCGCCGCGCCGGTCGACCTCGATCTGCTCGAGGTGGCGTTGCGCTCTCCGCGAGCGACGATCTGTCTGGCGAGCGCCCTGGCCCGGCACGGGCTCACCGACGAGATCCCTTCAGCCATCGACCTGGCCCTGCCGCGCGGCTTCTGGCGCCCGACGGCGCCGGCGGTCGCGCGCTGGCACAGCTTCGCGCCCGATACCTTCGATATCGGGCGCGACCTGCTGCCCGTGGACAACGGCCTCTGCGTCGGCATCTACGGCCCCGAGCGGAGCATCATCGACGCCTTCCACACCCGCGGGACCAGCGGCGCCGACCTCGCGGTCGAAGCGCTTCGAAGGTGGCTGCGGCGCGGGGGCTCCCAACCCGTCCAACTGCTGGCCATGGCGGCCCGGTGGCCGCGGGCGCGGGCTCCATTGCAGAGCGCTCTGGAGGTCCTCCTGTGACCCGGCCGACCCGCGCAGATACGGCCGGGCGGGCGTATCTGGATCTTCAGAACAAGGCGCGCCGGGAGAGGCGACCGACTCAGGAACTGCTGGAACTGTACGTCCTCGAAGGCTTCCTTGCGCGGCTGGCGGCCGGTGGCGACCGCGACACGCTCGTGTTGAAGGGAGGCGTGCTGCTCGCCGCGTTCGGCGCCCGCCGTCCCACTCGGGACGTGGACTTCCTGGCTCGGGACCTGGAGAACGAGCTCGACGTCGTTCTGGCACTCGCCCTGAGGATCGCCGCGACCCCGAGGGGCGACGGGCTGGCGTTCGACGCCGGCGGCGCCCAGGCGGAGGTGATCCGCGACGACGACGCGTACTCAGGCGTGCGCGTGAACATGCGCTGCAGGCTCGCGCAGGCAGAGCTCGCGTTGCACATCGACGTGAACGTCGGTGACCCCGTCTGGCCGCCCCCAGGTTTTGTCGAGATCCCTGGGCTCCTCTCAGGGTTCGTCCGATTGCTCGGCTACCCCATCGCCGCTGTTCACGCGGAGAAGATCGTCACAGCGCTGCAACGTGGCACGGCCAACACGCGCTGGCGGGACTTCGCCGACATCTACCTCCTGCGTGCCCAGCGGGACGTGGACGGAGACGACCTGATCAAGGCGCTTGAGACAGTCGCGGCACATCGCGCAGCCGTTCTGGCCCCGTTGAGCGAGGCGCTCAGGGGGTACGCCGAGATCGCTCAGGTCCGATGGGCGGCATGGGCGCGGCGGCAGCGACTCGACGACCGCCTGCCCAACCAGTTCGCCGACCTGCTCGACGACGTTTGCGCCTTCAGCGATCCGGCGATCAGGCACCAGGCGAGCGGCAAGCGTTGGGACCATCTCGGCTTGTCCTGGTCAGCGATCCGGAGCGGATCCTGAGCCCACGAGTGCGACCCCCCGGAGTCGCACGACCTCGTGATGCGGTCAGCGCTCGCCAGCGATGCAACGCGAAGCCTCTTCGCGCTTCTTCGCCGGCAGACTCGAGGCCGTGCAGCACGCCCTCAACGCCGCGTTTGCCGAGGCCATCGCCCGCGCCCAGGCGAAGGGGCTCATCACCCCTCATCACGACCCGCTGGCCCTGGCCGTGTTCATCCAGGCGTACACGATGGGACGCGTGCTCGGCGACCTCGACACTGAACCGCTCGACGCCGCCGCATGGAACGCCCTCATCGGGGATGTGCTCGACGCGCTCGTGCGGCCGCGGCGCTGAGCCGCGTCGGTCCACACGGGCGGGGCGGCCGCGCCATGGGCGGATGTTTCATTCCCTCGACCGGGGTGCGATAAGTTATAGTGCTAGCAGGCCAGCGGCCGGTTGGTACGCCGGCTGTGAGAGAAGCGGTCGTGTCCAGCGACGGAAGGCGGCGCCATGAGCAAGGAAGCGGCACAAGCGTTCATCGAGAAGATGAAGAGCGACCATGCGTTCCGCGCCAGAGTGCTGGCGGAGGAGGGCGTGGAGGCGCGGATGGCGCTGATCGGCGCCGAGGGCTTCGACTGCAGCGCCGAGGAGATCGGCGCCGCGCAGGATGACTGGGATGCCGAGCTGGACGACGTGGTCGGAGGAATGGAGCCCGGGTGCATGCAGTACGAGCCCGCGTGTTCGGCCTACTGCCCATACTGAGGCGTGGCACTGCGGTGGGTGGCCTTCACCCCCTACCCCGTGATCCCTTGGCCTTTGGCCCTCGGGAATCCGTGAAGGAAGGCGGGGAGCCTGCACTTCTTTGGCTTTGTGAACGGCGCGGGCGCGGACCTTCGCGAGGGCTGATGCCCGCCGCCACGAGCCGCCGCGTCCTCGCGCATGGAGGGCGGCCCCGCCCGCGGCCGCCGACTTCCACGCGGAGAGGCCCCTTCCGAGGCCGTCCGTGAGGCCGAGCGCGTCGGCCAGACCGGTGAGCAGAATGGTGCCGGTGCGCGAGGTCAGGCCGGGCATGTAGCAGACGACTTCCATGTGCGAAAGAGGCTTGGTAGCGTTCACCTGCGCGGTGATCCTCCAAAGTGGGGATTGTGCGTTCTGACAAGCCGCAGTGTCCCCGCCCGGGAGGTTCTTCAAAGGCCGAATCGGCGGCGCTGTCAGGGTGTTCGTGAAGAATCCCGGCGAGCGATTGGCTCGAATCACATCTGCCATGGACACATCTGGGCAAGGAGGCATAGTGGCCCACGCAGATCTCCTCCCCGGCCAGTGGCAACGGCAGGTCGCCCTCATGGAGTGGCAACCGCAGATCGTCCTCATGGCGGCCCTCAAGGTCGGCCTGATCGAGGCGCTGCTCGAGGCGCCGCTGAGCCCGGAGGAAGCGGCCCAGAAGCTCGCCCTCGACGGGCGCGCGACGCGGCGCGTGATCAGCGTCCTTGTCGATGCCGGCTACCTCGAGCGGCAAGGTGATGGCGTGATGGTCGCGCCCGAAGCCCGTGCGCTCATGGACCCCAGCGACGCGGCCTTTGTCGGCGACCGGCTCCTGCACCTCCACAATCTGTTCGTCAGCTGGGTGCAGTTGCCGCAGGTGCTGCGAGGCGGCGGTCCGGCGCGTTCCGAGCGTACACCAGAGTCCCTGCGCGCCTTCATCGGCTCCATGCGCGTCGGGGCTCGCGAGCGCGCCCGGCCGCTGGCCGACAGGCTCGCGGAGTTGTTCCCGGGCACGCGGACCGTGCTCGACATCGGCGGCGGACCGGGCACGCAGGCGCTTGCCTTCCAGGAAGGCGGCTGGCAGGCGACGGTCCTCGACTTCCCCGAGGTCGTCGACCTCATGGCCGACGACCTCGCGCAGGCCGGCATCGCCACCATCAAGAGCGACGCGACCCAGGGCATCCCCGCGCGGGGCTTCGACCTCGTCTACTGCGGCAACCTCTTCCACTCGATGTCCCGTGAGGAATGCGCGGCGGTCGTGGACGGCGCGGCCGACGCTCTCAGAGATGGCGGCGCCCTTGCCATCTTCGACTTCCTGCAGGGCACGGGCCTGCCGTCGTCGCTGTTCGCCGTGAACATGCTCGTCGCGACGAGCGGCGGTGACGTCTACGGCGAGGGAGACTACCGCCGCTGGTGCGAGGCAGCCGGGCTGCGGGACTTCGCTGCGCACGAGGTGCCCGGGCAAGTGCAGCGGTTGCTGACGGCCGTGAAGCCCTAGCGTGGCCGCGCTGGAGCTTGGCGTCTTGCGGCGCTGTTGCGCATCGCAACCCTGCCGGCCATGTTCATCCAGGCGTACACGCTGGGACGCGTGCTCGGCGACCTCGACACCGAACCGGTGGACCCCGCCGCGTGGAACGCCCTCATCGGGGACGTGCTCGACGCGGTCGTGCGGCTGCGGCGCTGAGCCGCGCCGGTCCACACGGGCGCCGCGGCCACGCCCTGGGCGGATGTTCCACTCCCTTGCCTGGCAACTGATAAGTTATAGTGCTCGCACGGCAGGTCAGCGGCCGATTGGTGCGCCGGCCGTGAGAGAAGCAGCCATGTCCAGCGACAGAAGGCGGCGCCATGAGCGAAGAAGCGGCACAAGCGTTCATCGAGAGGATGAAGAGCGACGAGGACTTCCGCGCCAGAGTGCTGGCGGAGGAGGACGTGGAGGCGCGGCTGGCGCTGATCGGCGCCGAGGGCTTCGACTGCAGCGTTGCGGAGATCGGCGCGCTGCAGGAGCTGAGCGAAGCCGATCTGAGCGGATCGGTCACAGGAGGCGAGGTCCCAGGCACGGGCGACGATCCGGGTGCATGCACCTGGCCTGTGTACGCGCCGATATAACGTTGGCCGTTGGAGCTCGACCCCCCACAGCCCCTTGATCCTTTGGGCGTTGGCCCTCGGGTATCCGTGAAAGGAGGCGGGGTCTGCGGACCCCGCCGCGGAAGGCAAGGGGTGTGCACTTCTCCGGCTTTGTGAAAGGGGCGCGCGGGGACCCTGCAAAAAGGCGCCTGCCCGCCGCCGCGCGCCGCGCTCTCGCGCATGGAGAGCGGCCCCGCCCGCGGCCGCCGGAGAGTCTGCCGCCCACCCCCGCAAGGAGAGCCCGCCATGGAGTGGTCCCGCTACAACCAGCTGTTTGAGTCCGCGCGCTTCGGCGGCTTTCTCTACAACGCGCTCTCCAACACGCTGATCGAGCTCGACGAGGCGCACTACCGCGTGCTCGAAGGGCTGCGGGACCGCGGCGGCGCGGAGTCCGACCCGGGCGCGGAGGCCGACCCGGGCGCGGAGGCCGCCGCCGACCCCGCCGCCGCCGACCCCGACTTCCTCGCCCTGCTGCGCGAGGGCAAGGCGCTCGTCGAAGCCGGCGAGGAGGAGCGCCTGCTGCGCGCCCGCCACTACGAGCGCCATGCGCGCTGCTTTGACTCCTCGCGCCTCGGGCTCACCATCTGCCCGACCTTGAGGTGCAACTTCCGCTGCCCCTACTGCTTCGAAGCGAGCCAGGAGGGCGGCGCCACGATGACGCCCGAGACGGTCGACCGCCTGCTCGCCTTCATCGCCGGCTACAAGGACGTGCGCGCCCTCTCTCTGGCCTGGTACGGCGGCGAGCCCACCCTCGCATGGGAGGTGATCGAGGAGGTCACGGCGCGCGTCCAGGCCCTGGACGTCGAGTACGCCGGCGCCGGCCTCGTGACCAACGGCTACCTGCTCAGCGCCGAGAAGATCGCCCGCCTGAACGATCTCCAGATCAACTCCGTCCAGATCACTCTCGACGGCCCCCGGGAGGTGCACGACGCGCGCCGCGTACTGGCCGGCGGCGCGCCCACCTACGCGCGCATCCTCGCGAACGTGGGCCTCCTCATGGCCTCGCCCTACGAGGGCACCTGCGCGATCCGCGTGAACGTCGACAGACGCAACCTCGAGAGCTTCCTCGAGCTGCGCGCGGAGCTCCTCGAGCGCTTCGCCGGCACGAAGCTCAGCGTCTACGCGGGGCACGTGAACACCAGCCTCACGCACTCCTACGACCACGCCTGCAGCCTCGACCTCGGCGACTGGGCGGCCTTCACCATCGACCTCTACCGCCGCGGCGGCCTCCTGCCCCAGGGGGGCTTCTACCCGGCCGGCAACCTGCACGGCATCTGCGTGGCCACCAGCCACAACGGCTTCGTCGTGGGCCCCAGCGGCGAGCTCTACAAGTGCTGGGAGGACGTCGGCAAGCCCGAGATGGTGATCGGCGACGTCACTGCCGAGGAGCCCATCACCGACCCTGGGCTGAGAGCCCTCTACGCGCTCGGCACCGATCCCTACGATGACCCCGAGTGCCTGGCCTGCAACGTGCTCCCCATCTGCGGCGGCGGCTGCGCCAACAAGCGCCTGCGCGCCAAACGCTTCGGCGAAGCCGGCCTGCTCCTCTGCTCGCCCTACAAGGAGCACCTCACGGCCTACCTCGAGGAGTACTACGACGCCTTCCTCAGCCGCGAGATCTGCGCCGCGGTGCTGGCGCCGGGGGCCGCCGCCAAGGACGAGAAGGGCTACCGCATGGTGCAGCCGCAGCCGCGGAAGGACGAGCGCGACGCGGCGGCCGTCATGAGCCCGGTGGCCGAGCAGGTCTGAAGGACGCCGAGCGACCGAGCGAGAGCTACACCTGATGCCGGTAGAGCAAGCCAGAGCGAGCCTCGAGAAGCTGAAGGCCGACGAGGCGTTCTGCGCCGAGGTGATGGCGGAGGAGGACGTTGAGGCGCGCGTGGCGGTGATCACTGCCGAGAGCTTCGACGGGTTC
>CAIOZS010000226.1 GCA_903862845.1 uncultured Thermoleophilia bacterium | reverse complement strand
GCTCGTCGCGCTGCTCGGGGGCGTTCTCAGCGAGCCACAGCCAGCAGTGGCGGCAGTGGTTGTCGCAGCGGTAGGTGAGGTCGATGCTGCCTTTGAGCGGCAGGCGCGGTAGCTGGGTCTGACGGCGTCGTTCGGCGATGACTGTTCTCCAGTCCGGTCGAGCGCTGACGATTCCGGCGCTGTCACTCCTCGTCCGTGCGTGCGCGTCGCCGGTCTCGCACCGCGATTCTACCGTTTCGCGGGTGCCGCGGCGGCCCATGTGTACGACGACCGGCGCGGGCGCAGCAGCGCCCGCGTCGGTCGCACGGCTCAGTCCGGGACTACCGTCACGGTCGCGCTCGTGGTGCCGGGTCCGGTGAGCACGAGGTACGCGCCGGCCGGCGCGTGCGTCGTCTGCGGGAAGGTGTAGCCGCCGCCGAGGTAGTCTTCCTGGGGCGCGAAGAGGTGCCAGGCGGTCCCGCCGCTGATTGTCACCGTCGCAGCGACCGGGACCTTCTCCCAGATCGCATCGCTGACGGACAGGTACTCGACGGTGTTGGCGCCGGGTGCGAGGACCGGCACGGTGTCGAGTGGCCGGTAGGTCGTCCCGCCGTACTGCAGCCAGTCCTCGCCGTCCACGCCGAGGACCTGCAGGTCCCACATATCCCGCGAGCCGAAGCCGGGGATCTGCAGGAATATCTCGGCCGTGGTGTCGCTGCGCGACGCGTCGACGACCTGCAGACCGTAGCCGCTGCTGCTGACCGTGAGCCAACCGGGCGAGCCGGGGATCTCACCGAGGGTGAGCCACGGGGCGCCGCTGCGCTGGAACATGATCGCATCGGGCACGCCGGACGCCGCCACCCAGGCGTGCCCGAGACGGGCCTGCCAGGCGGCGGAAAGCGGCTCGGCGTCCCTGAGCTTCTGCGCGAGCAGCATGTCGCGCGTGTAGTGGCCCCAGCCGGCCTTGGCGTTGTTGACGAGGTAGCGGCGGCCGGCCGCGGCGACCGCGTACACGCTGGCGGCCGCACCCTTGCGGTGGAAGCGGCCGTCGGTGCGCAGGTACAGACCCTCGGTGACGGACGTCCAGGCGTCTCCCTGCTGCGTCGCCACGTTCAGCGCCTGCGGGTCGCGGCTGTCGGCGGCGACGCGGAAGACCATGCCGTTGCCGGCCCAGTAGCCTTCCAGCGCGCCCAGCTGGGCGCTCGTCGCCCTCTTCTTCGGGGGCGCCGCGTCCGGCAGTTGCGCCGGCATCCGGCGGAGCGCGCCCTTGTCCACGAGCGCGTGCAGCAGGATGCGCTCGGCGAGCGCCTCGAGCAGGTGCGAGCCCGCGGCGCCAGAGGCAACCACGGTGACGGCGAGCTTCTGCCTGGGCACGAGCGTGAAGGCGCAGTGGTAGCCGATGGCGTCGCCGCCCTTCAGCCAGCCTTTGAAGCCGGCGGCCGCGAGCCCGGGCTCGGCGACGGTGTCCCAGCCGAGCCCGTACTGGGTCTCGGACTGGATCATGGGCTGGAAGCTGCCGGTCACCTGGTTCTTCGCCATCTCGCGCACGGCGGTGGACGAGAGGATCCGCACGCCGCCGTAGGCGCCGTCGTTCATCAGCATCGTTGCCAGGCGGCCCATATCGGCGGGCGTCGAGTACATCGCGCCGGAGGCGAGCACGTTCAGCGTCTCGCGCGGCAGCGGGGTGTCGCCGTCGTAGGTGCGCGCGAAGCTACCGGCGGCGAACGGGGCGATCGGGTAGGCGGAGTGGGTCATGCCGAGCGGCGTGAAGATCTCGTCCTGCACGTACTGGGCGTAGGTCGTGCCGGTGAGGTTGAGGATGAGCTGCTCGAGGAGCGTGAACCCGTCGTTGCAGTAGACGGAGAGCAGCCCCGGCGTGGTCTTGAGCCGCGACTGCGCGAGCGTGTCGAGCACGTAGGGCAGGTAGCCCGGCCAGAACGCGTCCGTCTGCGCGTTGTCGTAGGTCGAGCCCGGGAACCCGGAGGAGTGGTCCATGAGCATGCGCACGGTGACCTGACGGTAGCTGGGGGTGAGCATGCTGAACGTCGGGATGTAGCGCGTCACGGGCTGGTCGAGGTCGACGAGCCCCTGGTCGACCAGCTTCATGGCCGCGACGGTCGCCAGCATCTTGCTGACGGACCCGATGCCGAACATGGTGACTGGTCCCGGCGCCGTCTGCGTCGCCTTGTCGGCGTAGCCGAAGCCCTGCTGCCAGACGACGCGTCCGTTGGCGCTGAGCGCGACCGACATCGAGGCGGCGCCGGTCTGGTCGAGCAGCGCCTGCGTGGCCGCGGCGCCGTCGCGGATCGTGGACGCGTAGCGCGAGGTCGACTGCGTCGCTCGCGCCTGCCCGGCCGCGCCCGCCTGCGGCGGCGCGGCCTGCGCGGTCGCGCGCCCGTCCTTGATAGTCCGCGCGTGGCTGGTCGTGTGCGCGGCAGCGGCTCCCGCCGCAACGGCGAGCAGCATGATGACGAGCGCGAGCGCGACGAGCGCGCGACCTGCGCGCATGGCGATGCGGTGCTTCATGGCATGGTTTCCTTCCTACCTCAGGGCGGGGATCTCGAGCGGGCGCGGCCACGGCGTGCGGCTCTTCGGGGTGGCCGCGTGCCCGGAGGCGTCGGCGGCGTGCCCGGCCTGAGCCCCGGCGGCCGGCGCGACGGTGACCGTCGTGCTCGCGCCGGCCGGGCCGAAGAGCAGCAGGTAGCAGCCCGCCTCGGGCGCGGACACGGTGGCCGGGAAGGTCGTGCCGGCGCCGACCGCGGCGAGGTCGGGGCCGTAGAGGCGCCACGTGGTCGCGCCGCCGGCGGCGATCGTCAGCGTGCCCGCCGTCGCCAGCGAGCGCCACTCAGCGTAGCCTTCGTCGCCGACGGTCACCGTGTTCGCGCCGGCACCCAGCGCCGGCACCGTCGCCCGCGGCCGGTACAGCGTGCTGCCGTACCGGACCCACTCGTCCGAGCCGTGCTGCTCGACGACGGCGTCCTCGAGGTCGCGCGAGCCGATGCCCGGGATCTGCAGAAACATGGCGCCCAGCATGTCCCCGACGGGGATCACGAGCTGCAACCCGTAGGGGGCCGTCGTGACCGAGACATAGCCCGGCAGGCCGGGGATGTCGCCGACCGCGAGCAGCATGAAACGGTCCCAGACGTAGAGCGCCGAATCCGGCTGCTCGTTCACCGCGAGCCAGGTCCGGCCGATGCGGCTCGTCCAGGCCGCGGAGAGCGGCGTCTCGGGCGCGAGCTTCTGCATCATCAGCGCCTCGTCGCGATAGTGGCCGTTGGCTCCGATGGAGCTTTGGACGAGGTAGCGCCGCCCCCCCGCGCTCTGGGTGCTGTATCCGCTGGCCGAGCCGCCCGCGTGGAAGCGGCCGTCGGTGCGCAGCCGCAGACCGCTCATCATCGGCGCCCATTCCGAGCCGGTGAGCCGGAAGAAGTCCAGAGCCTGCGGATCGTTTGCGGAGACCGCGACGCGGAGCACAAGATCCTTCTGCGTGCCCCAGTAGCCCTCCATGGCCGCCAGTCGGGCCGGGGAGGCGCGTTTCACGGGCGGGGCAGTCTGCGGCAGCGGCTTGGGCAAGCGCCGCAGGGTGTTCTGGTCGACCAGCGCGTGCAGGAGGACGCGCTGTCCGAGTGCCCCAAGCGAGCTCGATCTGAGGGGCGTGACGGTGGTCGCCACAAAGGCAAGTCTGGCCCTCGGCGCCACCGCGAAGGTCGCGTGGTAGTCGATGGAGTCGCCGGCCTTGACCCAGCCGGTCACACCGACGGCGTCCAGGCCGGGGTCGGTGACCGTGTCCCAGCCGAGCCCGAACGCCGTCGACTTGCACGGCACAGGGGTGAAGCTGAGCAGCGTCTGATCCGTGCCCATCTCGGCCACCGAGGCGGCAGAGATGATGCGCGTGTCGCCGTAGGCGCCGCCGTTCATGAGCATCGTGGCGAAGTGGCTCAAATCTGTGGGCGTGGAGTAGGCGCCGCCGGAGGCGAGCAGGTTGATGACCTCGCGCGGGCGTAGTGCGTCGCCTTGGTACACCTTCGCATAGGACCCGTCGGGGAAGGGCGCCAGCGGGAAGGCGGAGTGGTCCATGCCGAGCGGCGTGAAGATCTCGTCCTGCACGTACTGCGCGTAGGTCTTGCCGGTCACGGCGAGGACCAGCGCCTCGATCATCGTGAAGCCGTCGTTGCAGTACACGCTCATGTAGCCGGGCGTGGTCTTGAGCCGCTCCCCGGCCAGAGTGTCCAGCACCTCTTGCAGGTAGCCGGGGAAGTACGTGTGGGTGCTGAGGTCGCCGTAGGTGGAGCCGGGGAAGCCCGAGGAGTGGTCGAGCAGCATGCGCACGGTGATCTGGCGGTACGCCGGGGAGAGCATCGTGAACCCCGGGACGTAGCGCGTGAACGGGGCGTCGAGCTCGACCTCGCCCTGGTCGACCAGCTTCATGGTGGCGACGGTGGCGAGGATCTTGCTCACGGAGCCGATGCCGTACATGGTGTCAGGGCCGGGCGGCGTGGAGGTGGCCTTGTCGGCGTACCCGAACGCCTCCTGCCACACGACTCGGTCGCCGGCCACCAGAGACAGCGAGAGGGAGGCCGCGCCGGACTGCGTGAGCAGCGCCTGCGCGGCGGCGCGCCCGTCCTTGATGGTCGCCGCGTAGGTGGTGGTCTTTGCCGCGGCCGACCCGGCGGCGACGGCGAGCAGGACGAGGGCGAGCGCGAGCGCGATGAGGGCGCGTCGCAGGCTGGTGGTGAAGCGATGGCCCACGGTGGTGCCTCCCCCTGTCGTTGGTTCCCTGGGGCGCGCGGAGGGCCGCGGCACACTGCGGCCCTCCGCGCGCTTCCTTGATGTTCTTTTCGACCGCGCGCTGCCTATTCTTGAGCCGAGGCGGCCCGCGCGGCCGTCAGGCCTACCGCAGCCTCGGCACGTGCTCCGGCCACAGAGCGGCCTTGCGCTCGCGCCCGGCCGCGCCCTAAGTGCGCGAAGGGCCGCCGCGGCTACTCCTTCGTGGGCCGCGTCGCGGGCGCCGCGTGCTCCGGGGAGGCGACGTGCCCGTGCGCCTCCTCGTGGACGAAGCGTCCTCCGCGCATCCACGAGGCCACCGCCGCCACCAGGCACATCACCGTCGAGAACGAGAGCACGATGAACAGCCCGTGCCGGAACGGGCCCGAGATGAGCGCCGGGAAGAAGTGCTTGCCCGCGATCACCAGCGCGTCGGCGTGCGGGAGGTGAGAGAGGATCGGGCCGAGCAGCTGCTGCAGCGGGTTGTAGCCGAGGAACGACGCGAAGAGATAGCCGGTAGGGGGCAGGTGGGAGAGGCGGTCGGCCGCGGCGGCCGGCACGTGGTGCGCGACGAGGCCGGCGAACATCGTCTTCGGCACGGCCGACGTGAGCCCCACGACCATGAGGGAGAAGAAGATGCCGATGCTGAGGGGCAGGCCGAGGGTCTGCATGGTGGCGCGCACGCCCGAGGCGAGGCCCCGGTTGCGCGCCGGGACGCTGTTCATGATGGCCGCCGTGTTGGGCGCCGAGAACATCCCGTAGGCGACGCCGTTGAGGAACAGCACGACGGCGAACACGGGGTACGAGAAGTCGGCCGGCAGGAGCATGAGCAGCACGAAGCTCAGCGCGGCCAGCACCATGCCGGCCGTGGCGAACCCTCGCGCCCCATGGCGGTCGGAGAGGCGCCCGAAGGTCGGTCCCGCGATGATGAAGCCGACGGTGAGCGGCAGCAGGTAGATGCCGGCCCACAGCGGCGTGTCGGTGTAGGCGTAGCCGTGCAGCGGCAGCCAGATGCCCTGCAGCCACATGATGAGCATGATCTGCAGGCCGCCGTTGGCGACCGACGAGAGCAGCACCGCCAGGTTGCCGGCGGCGAAGGCGCGGATGCGAAACAGGCGCAGGTCGATCATGGGCTCCGCCACGTGCAGCTCGACGAACGCGAAGAGCACGAGGAGGGCCACGCCGCCGGCGAGCATCCCGATGACGAAGGGGTTGCCCCAGCCCATGGTGG
Organism: uncultured Thermoleophilia bacterium; assembly: GCA_903862845.1. GTDB lineage: Bacteria > Actinomycetota > Thermoleophilia > UBA2241 > UBA2241 > CAIXSE01. The sequence continues at coordinate 20,415 of CAIOZS010000226.1, read as the reverse complement.
ACGAGCCGTAGGCTTTGATGCCGTAGGTGACGCCGATGAGCACCATCAGCAGGCCGGCGGCGAAGGTCGCGTTGCCCAGCCAGTCGATGCGCTCCTTGTGGCGGATCGCGGTCTCGCGCAGCATCAGGTACGCCCACACCGTGCCCACGACGCCGAACGGCACGTTGATGAGAAAGACGAGGCGCCACTGGATGGCCGCCATCAGGCCGCCCAGGAGCAGGCCGATGAACTGCCCGGCGAGGCCGGCGACGATGTTGATGCCGAGCGCCATGCCACGCTCGTGCGGCGGGAAGGCGTCGGTGACGATGGCCGCGGTGTTGGACATCAGCATGGCGCCGCCCACGCCCTGGGCCATGCGGAACGCGATGATCTCCATCGCCCCCGCCGGTCCGCTGCTCCAGGTGAAGGTAAGGGCGACGGCCGAGAGCGTGAAGATCAGGAAGCCGGCGTTGTAGATGCGCACGCGCCCGTACATGTCGCCGAGCCGGCCGAAAAGCACGACGAGCACGGCCACGACGAGCCCGTACCCCAGCAGGACCCAGAGCAGGTAGACGAAGTTGTTCGGGCCGATGGGGTCGAGGTGGATGCCGCGAAAGATCGCCGGCAGGGAGATGAGCAGGCTCGACGTGTTGATCAGCACCATGAACATGCCGAGCGTGGTGTTGGAGAGGGCGACCCACTTGTAGGGCACGCAGTGCATCGTCACGCTCGGGAGGTGAGCGGGCCGGCGGCTGCGGCGGGGCGGGCGCCCGTGGGCGCCCGTCGCCCGTCAGAGCAGCAGCGGCCGGTAGCCCGGCAGCACCGGGCGGGCCTGCGCGGCCGTCGCCCGTCTACGGCGTCACCGTGACGGTCGTGCCCGAGCTTGCCGGCCCGAAGAGGGCCAGGAACGAGCCTGCCGGAGCGTCCGCCGTCACCGGAAGGGTCGCGCCGTGGCCGAGGACCTTCATGTCGGCGTCGTACAGGTACCAGGCGGTCCCGGCCGAGATGTGCAGGCTCGCGGCGACGGGGACGGCGCGCCACTCGGTGTAGCCCTCGCTGCCGATCGTCACCGGGTTCGCGCCCGTCGCCAGGGCCGGCACCGAGGCCTGCGGCCGGTAGAGCGTGCTGCCCCAGCCGATCCACTCCTCGGCGCCGTGCTGCGTGACCACGGCGTCCTCGAGATCGCGTGAGCAGCCGCCGGGGATCTGCAGAAACATGGCGCCCAGGTGGTCGCTGATCGAATCCACGACCTGCGTGCCGTACGCGGGCGTCGTGACCGTGACCCACCCCTCCAGGCCTGGGACTGCGTTCACGATGAGGAGCGGCCCGGCGTTGCTGGTGTAGGTGGAGGAGTCCGGCTGCTCGTTGACCGCGAGCCAGACCTCGCCGCTGCGGCTCGCCCATGCCGGGCGCAGCGGATCCCCGGGCTGGAGCTTCTGGCTCATCAGCCCCGCATCGCGATAGTGACCGTAGCCGCCGATCCAGGCGTTGACGAGGTAGCGTCGGCCTCCGGCGGTGATGGTGCTGTACCCCGAGGCCGAGCCGCCCGCGTGGAAGCGGCCGTCGGTGCGTAGCCGCAGGCCCTCGGTCACCGTCGTCCAGCCGTCTCCGGTCAGCATCGAGAGGGTCAAGGATTGGGGGGCGCTCGGCTCTGCAGTCACGCGGAACATCTGGCTGCTCAGGGCCCAGTAGCCCTTCATCTCGGCGAGCTGCGCGGCGGTCGCCGGCTTGACCGCCGGCGGCTTCGACGGGATCGGCGTCGGCAGGCGGTGGATGCTGCCCTGGTCGACCAGCGCGTGCAAGAGGATGCCCTCGCCCAGGGTCCCGAGGCTCGCGGAGCCCAGGGGAGCGACGCCGGTCACGGTCACGGCCAGCTTCGCCCCCGGCGCGACGATGAAGCTCGCGTGGTAGTCCGCAGAGTCGCCGCCCTTCTGCCAGCCCGTGACCGCGACGGCCTTGAGGCCGGGCTGCGTCACCGTGTCCCAGCCGAGACCGTAGCGCAGGGCAGTGCAGGGCACGGGGTTGAAGCTGCCGAGCGTCTCATCCGCGGCCATCTGGGCCACCGCGTCCGCGGACAGGATGCGCGTGCCGTTGTAGATGCCGCCGTTCATCAGCATCGCCCCGAGGCGGCTCATGTCGGTGGGCGTCGAGTACAGGCCGCCGGCGGCCAGCAAGTTGACGACCTCGAAGGGGCGGGCCGTGTCGCCGCGGTAGCACTTGGCGTACGTCCCGTCGGCGAACGTCCGTAGCGGATAGGCGGAGTGGGCCATGCCGAGGGGCGTCAGGATCTCGTCCTGCACATATCCCGGGAAGGACTTCCCGGTCACCGCGGGCACGAGGGCTTCGAGCAGCGTGTAGCCGTCGTTGCAGTACACGCTCATGTAGCCGGGCGTGGTCTTGAGCCGCTCCCCGGCCAGGGCGTCCAGCACCTGCTGAAGGTAGCCCGGGTAGTACGCGCCGGTGAGGTCATTGCCGTAGGTGGAGCCCGGCAATCCCGAGGAGTGGTCGAGCAGCATGCGCACCGTGATCTGGCGATGCGCCGGGGAGAGCATGGTGAACGCGGGCACGTACCGCGCGAACGGGACGTCGAGCTTCACCTTGCCCTCGTCCACGAGCTTCATCACCGCGACGGCGGCCAGCATCTTGCTCAACGAGCCGATGCCGTACATGGTGTCGGCCTGCGGCGCTGTTTGCGTCGCCTTGTCGGCGTAGCCGAAGGCCTCCTGCCACACGACGCGGTCGCCGCTCACCAGAGACAGGGAGAGGGAGGCCGCGCCGGACTGCGTGAGCAGCGCCTGCGCGGCGGCGCGCCCGTCCTTGATGGTCGCGGCGTAGGTGGTGGTCTTCGCCGCGGCCGCGCCCGCCGCGACGGCGAGCAGGACGACGACGAGCGCGAGCGCGACGAGGGCGCGTCGCAGGCTTGTGGTGAAGCGATGGTTCACGGTGGTGCCTCCTCGGTCATCTCAGGCCGGCGGGGCGGGCGCCCTCGGGCGCCCGCCCCGCCGGCCGTCGTCCGTCAGAGCAGCAGCGGCCGGTAGATCGGCAGCCGCATGGTGGCGCGGGCGGCGGCCGCAGCGCCGGCGGCCGGCGCGACGGTGACCGTCGTGCTCGCGCCGGCCGGCCCGAAGAGCAGCAGGTAGCAGCCCGCCTTAGGCGCGGTGACCGTGGCCGGGAACGTGCTGCCGCCGTCGAGTGAGGCGAGGTCGGAGTCGTAGAGGCGCCACGACGTGGCTCCTCCAGACGCGACCGTCGCCGTCCCGGCGGCCGCCAGCGTGCTCCACTCGGCGTAGCCCTCGGCGCCGAACGTCACCGTGTTCGGCCCCGCGACCAGCGCCGGCACCGTCGCCTGCGGCCGATACAGCGAGCTGCCGAGTTGGATCCACTCTTCGGCGCCGTGCTTCGCCACGACGGCGTCCTCGAGGTCGCGCGAGCCCATCCCCGGGATCTGCAGGAACATGGCGCCCAGCGTGTCGCTGACGGGGTCCACGACCTGCGTGCTGTAGATGGGCGTCGTCACGGTCACGTAGCCCGGCAGGCCAGGGACGTCGCCGAACGTGAGCAGCGTCATGGCGTCCATGGAGTACATCGCCGAATCCGGCTGCCCGTTGGTCGCGAGCCAGACCTGACCCAGGCGGCTCGTCCAGGCCGCGGAGAGTGGCGTCTCGGGGGCGAGCTTCTGCATCATCAGCACCGCGTTGCGATAGTTGCCGTAGCCCCCGATGAAGTCGTAGACGAGGTAGCGCCGGCCCCCCGCGGTCATTGTGCCGTACCCGGTGGCCGAGTCGCCCGCGTGGAAGCGGCCGTCGCTGCGCAGCCGCAGGTCGCTCGTCGTCGGCGTCCAGTCGTCCGCGGTCAGCTGGGCGAAGTCCAGCGCCTGAGGGTCGTCCGCGGAGACCGAGACGCGGAGCACGCTGTTGTAGTTGCCCCAGTAGCCCTCCATGGCCGCCAGTTGGGCGGCGGAGGCGCGTTTCACGGGCGGGGCCGCCACCGGCAGCGGTCTGGGCACGCGCCGCAGGGTCCCCTGGTCGACGAGCGCGTGCAGGAGGACGCGCTGGCCGAGCGTCCCCAGCGAGCTGGAGCTGAGGGGGGCGACGCCGGTCGCGACGAAGGCCAGCCTGGCCTTCGTCGCCACAGTGAAGGTCGCGTGGTAGTCGGCGGAGTCGCCGCCCTTGTTCCAGGCGCCGACGCCCACGGCCTCGAGGCCGGGATCGGTGACGGTGTCCCAGCCGAGCCCGTACCGCACCATGTTGCTCGGCACCGGGTTGAAGCTGAGGAGCGTCTGATCGGTACCCATCTCGGCCACGGAGGCGGCAGAAAGGATGCGCGTGCCGCCGTACGTGCCGCCGTTCATCAGCATCCGCGCGAGGCGGCTCATGTCGCTGGGCGTGGAGTAGAGGCCACCGGAGGCGAGCATGTTGAGGACCTCGCGTGGGTTTGCCACGTCGCCGGTGTACGCCTTGGCGTAGGAGCCGTCGGGGAAGGGCTCGAGTGGGTACGCGGAATGGTCCATGCCGAGCGGCGTAAAGATCTCGTCCTGCACGTACTGCGCGTAGGTCTTGCCGGTCACCGCAAAAACCAGCGCCTCGATCATCGTGAAGCCGTCGTTACAGTACACGCTCATGTAGCCGGGCGTGGTCTTGAGCCGCTCAATGGCCAGGGTGTCCAGCACCTGCTGCAGGTAGCCCGGGAAGTACGTGGCGGTCACGAGGTCGCTGTAGGTGGAGCCGGGGAACCCCGAGGAGTGGTCGAGCAGCATGCGCACGGTGATCTGGCGATACGCCGGCGCGAGCATGGTGAACGCCGGCACGTAGCGCGCGAACGGGGCGTCGAGCTCGACCTTGCCCTGGTCGACGAGCGTCATGGCGGCGACCGTGGCGAGCATCTTGCTCACGGAGCCGATGCCGTACATGGTGTCGGCCGTGGGAGGCGTGGACGTGGCCTTGTCGGCGTCGCCGAAGGTCTCCTGCCAGACGACGCGCTCGCCGCTCACCAGGGCGAGCGAAAATGACGCGGCGCCGGACTGCGCGAGCAGCGCCTGCGCGGCGGCGCGGCCGTCCTTGATGGTGGCCCTGAACGACGTGGTCGCCGCCGCCGGGCGCGGAGCGGCGGCCCGGGCAAGCGCCGACGCCGTGGCCAGCGCAAACAGGAGCGCCACGAGAGCGAGTACGGACAGCAGGCGCAAAGCGCGCGTGACCCGTCGATCCTTCATCATGCAACCTCCAGTCGCTCAAGGGTGAAGACCCGGCGTAGCCAAGGCACGGCCGGTGTTCCTGCCATATTCTCTTTCGTCCTGATGACCAGCGTCGATGGGGCATTCCTCCCAGGGGCGGCGCGCGTCAGCTTCGCTCACGCGCCGGCCGGCGCGGCCGTCTGCCGCGGCCGCCTACCGCAGCCGCGCGCTGCATGTCGGCCACGGCGCGGCCGGCCGGTTTTGCAGGGCCGCGCTCTGCCTGTCCGTCCGCGCCCCCGCGGCCGGCGTGACGGTGACCGTCGCGCTCGACCCGGCCGGCCCGAAGAGCAGCACGTAGCAACGGGACGTGGGCGCGCTCGCCGTCGCCGGGAACGTGGTGCCGGCGGCGAGCACGGCCATGTCGGCGTCGTACAGACGCCAGGCGGTCCCGGCGCCGATCTGCACGCTCGCGGCGCTCGAAAGCACGCGCCACTCGGCGTCGCCCTCGGCGCCGAAGATCACGGTGTTCGCGCCGCCGCTCAGCGTCGGCACCGTGGTCTGCGGCCGGTAGAGCGTGCTGCCAAACTGGATCCACTCTTCGGCACCGTGCTTCGTGACGACCGCGTCCTCGAGGTCGCGCGAACCGAACCCCGGGATCTGCAGGAGCATGGAGCCCAGCGTGTCGCTCTCGCTGGGGTCCACGACCTGGTTCCCATAGGCGGGCGTGGTGACGGTGACGTAGCCCGCCAGGTCGGGGACGGCGCTCACGAGGAGCTGCGGCCCGCCGTCGGAGGCGTACGTGGAGGAGTCCGGCTGCTCGTTGACTGCCAGCCACAGGTGGCCGACGCGGCTCTGCCACGCCGCGGAGAGCGCCTTGAGGGGATGGAGCTTCTGCGCGAGCAGCGAACTGTCGAGGTAGTGGCCGTAGCCCCCGACCGTTGTGTTGACGAGGTATCTGCGGCCGCCCGCGGCCATCGTGTACAGGGAGCCGGCTTTGCCGTCCACGTGGAAGCGGCCGTCGGTGCGCAGCCGCAGGCCTTCGCCCGGCGGCGACCAGCCGCTCTGGCCCAGCGTCGAGAACGTCAGGGCCTGCGGGTCGCTCGCCGACGGCGCAATGCGGAACAATTCCTGGTTCATCGCCCAGACGCCCTCCATCATGCCCAGCTCCGCGGCGCTCGCTTTCTTGACCGGCGGCGCGACCGCCGGGACCGGCTTCGGCAGGCGGCGGATGGTGCCCTGGTCGACGAGCGCGTGCAGCAGGATGCGCTGGCCCAGCGTCTCGCACTGGCCCGAACCCAGCGGCGTGACGGTGGTGACGGTCACGCTGAGCGTGGCCGTCGGCGCGACCGTGAAAGCGGCGTGGTAGTCGCCGGAGTCGCCGCCCTTGCACCATGCGGCGACGCCGACGGCCTTCAGGCCGGGCTCGGTGACGGTGTCCCAGCCGAGCCCGTAGCGCACGGCGTTGCTCGGCACCGGGTTGAAGCTGAGCCGCGTCTGGTCGGCGCTCATGTCGGCCACGGCTTTGGCCGAGAGGATGCGCGTGCCGTTCACTATGCCGCCGTTCATCAGCATCGTCCCGAGGCGGCCCATGTCGGTGGGGGTGGAGTAGACGGCGCCGGAGGCGAGCACGTTCAGGACCTCCTGCGGGTGAGCCACGTCGCCGTCGTACGCTTTCGCGTACGTACCGACGGCGAAGGGCTCAAGCGGGAACGCCGTGTGATCCATGCCGAGCGGCGCGGTGATCTCGTCGTGCACGAACTGCGCGTAGGTCTTGTCGGTGACCGCAGGGATCAGCGCCTCGATCAGGGTGAACCCGTCGTTGCAGTAGACGGACATGTACCCGGGCGTGGTCTTCGGGCGCTCCGTCCTCACCGCGTCCAGGACCTGCTGCAGGTAGCCGGGGAAGTACACGCTCGTCGAGGCGTCGCCGTAGGTGGTGCCGGGGAAGCCCGAGGAGTGATCGAGCAACATGCGGATCGTGACCTGGCCATACACGGGGAACTGCGTCGCGAGCTCGGGGACGTAGAGCGCGAGCGGCGCGTCGAGCTCGACGAGCCCCTGGTCGACGAGCTTCATCGCGGCGACCGTGGCGAGCATCTTGCTGACCGAGCCGATGCCGTACATGGTGTCGGCCTGCGGCGCCGTGGACGTCGCCTTGTCGGCGTACCCGAACGCCTCCTGCCAGACGACGCGGTCGCCGCTGACGAGCGCCAGTGAGAGCGACGCGGCGCCGGACTGCTCGAGCAGCGCCTGCGCGGCGGCGCGGCCGTCTTTGATGGTGGCTTTGTACGACGTGGTCGCCGCCGCCGGGCGCGGCGGCGCGACCCGCGCCGAGGCGATCCCTGCGGACAGGGCGAGGAGCGCCCCGACGAGAGCCAGGACGGGCAGCAGGCGCAGAGGGCGAGCGAGCAGTCGGTGCTTCATGGTGCGGCCTCCAGTGGTCTGAGCGCGACCACGCCGCGCCTTCGGGCGCTCCGGGCGCGCGAGTCGCTGTCGATTGTCCCTGAGAGCATCATCGGCGCCGGCCACGCTCAACTTGAGAGAGGCCGTGCCCTCGCGCCGCGGGGAGCGGCGGCGCGAGGGTCAGCCCGCGATCTCCGATCCGGCAAGGCTCTCGCGGATGGTCCTCTGGTCGGCGAGCGTCACGACGCGGAGCCCATCCGCATGGCCGCTGACAACCTGCGGTTGCCGGTTGTCGCCACGGCCGTCGATGTGCTTGGCGCCGCGCCGGGAGATGTCCGCTGCGTGACCGCACGAGCACGACGCCGTCGGGTGGCTGCGCGTCCGGCTCTCACGCGCTCATCCCAGAGTCGGTGACGACCATGACGCGGCTGCGGCGCCTGCCGCTCCGCTCAACGTCAACCATCGGTACCCTTGATGCTATGATGCAGTCCATGCGATGCTGCGATGCATGGAGACGCTCACGCGCACGACGCTGAACATCGACGAGGAGCTGCTGGCCGCCTACAGGCGGCTCGCGGCGCGCACGCACTCGAGCCTCAGCCATGTCATCCAGGATGCGCTGCGCGAGGCGCTCACGCTCCGCCAGGACCGCGAGGCGCGGCCTCCCATCCGGCTCTCCGCGCTGTCACAGGGCGGCGGCCTCGTGCCCGGCGTCGATCTCTCGAACCACGCCGCGCTGACGGAACTGCTGGAGCAGCCGGGGGACGACGTGCTGCGCGGGCGCGCGCTGGACGCAGACGAGGGCGGCGCGGCCGACGACGCCGAGCCGGCATGATCCTGCCCGACATCAACCTGCTCGTGTACGCCCTGCGCCGCGAGTTCCCGGAGCACGAGCGCTACCGGCTGTGGCTCGAGACGGCGCTGAACGGCAACGAGCCGGTGGCCCTGGTCGGCCCCGTGGTGAGCGGCTTCCTGCGCCTTGTGACCAATCGGCGGGTCTTCGTGACCCCGACTCCGCTGACAGAGGCGGTGGAGCAGGTAGAGACCATGCTGGGCGCCCCGGCCGCCGTCGTGCCCGACCTCCCCGGCGCGGAGGTTCGCACTCTGCTTGCCCAGTGCCGGGCGGGCGCCGCCGCAGGCGACCTCGTCCCGGACGCCTATCTGGCCGCCGTGGCGACCGTGCTCAGCGCCGATCTGCTGACCGCCGATCGGGACTTCGCCCGGTTCCCCGGGCTGCGCTGGCGGCACCCCTTCCAGGGGTAGGGCGCCGCGGCCTCCGGGCCGGAGGCGCCGAGGTCCGGGGCGCATAGGCGTCGATCCTCACAAGCCGAACGGGCGTACGTGCGGTGGCAGCGCCAGTGAAGCCAAGAGCGGCGCCACCGGCGGCGGCCGGCGGCAACCTCGCTCAGGGCCGCGCAGCGGAGCCCACCGCGCGTCTCTGACCGGGATCGGCGGTCCGGGAGGAGGTCGTCTCGCGCGCGCGAACTGCGCATCGGCAGGCGCAGGAGGGCCGGCGCCAAGGTCGGCCGTCGGGTGCGCGGCAATGCATCCACCGCACTGGTCGATCTCCTGTACCCGCCGACAGGCCGCGTTCAGACGAGGCGCCCCAGCCGTTCGCTGATCGTGGCCATGGTTGCCTGAGCCAGACGCAGGGAATCGTGCGCCTCGGCCTCCGGCGGCGCCTCGTCCGAGCCGGGATAGCGGAACGCCCAGGCAAAGACGGTGAGGTCCCGAGTGGGATCGAGCGCCTCGTTCAAGGACGCGTCAATCTCTTCACACGCCGCAGCCAGTTCGTCGAGGTCATGGGTCTTGCGGAAGGCGGTGTCGTGCTCCGTCACGAAGGCCTTCATGGCCTTCTCCGCCGCCTGCTGGCAGTGGAACAGTGCATCTTCGATCAAGGGAGGATCGGCGGCCAGGTCGACCTGTGCGCTCCGCAAGTCATCGTCGGCTTTGCGGAGCCAAGCCTGGGCTTCCCGCCGCTTTTCATCCGCCATAGAGCAGCCTGCCTTCACGCGCCACAGTAGAGGGAAGCGACGAAACGACGGCCAACCCCCGTTCGAACTCCTCGCGGGTGAAGACGAGCACATCCTTGGCGATTCCCACGCCGCACAGGGCGCGGAATGCCTGCTGCTCACGCTTGTAGCGCGGCAGCGGTGAATCGCGGATCACAACGAGGAAGTCGTAGTCGCTGTCCTCGTCCGCTTCGTCGCGGGCACGTGATCCGAACAGGTAGATGCGCTCCGCCTGCAGACTGGCCCGCAAACGCCGCACTGATTCTGCCATGAGATCGGCGACCGGGATTGTCTGGATTGTCTCGATCATGGTTTCTCTCCTGCTTGAGCCTATCTGTTGAGTCTGCCCAGCCCGTTCTCCATGGTAACGGACCATGAATGATCCATCACCTATGTCTCCTGCCGATAGACCTCCGCCACAGCATGAGGATGGCCCAAGCGCTCCTGCGTCGGCACCCCAACGCCGAGCGCGAGCGCGGCCTGAGCCGGCGAGAAGCCGGCGGAGTCGCGCGCCCACCTGACCACCGCCGGCTGAACAGGGAAGCGCTTTGAGGCGCCCATGGCGCATCCGATGATGCTGCGGTACCGGCGGGCGGGCGACGAGGATGACGATCGCAGGCGCCGACGAGCAGCGTTGTGACCCGCATGAAGGTACTGCCGGCGTGCGGAGGGCCAGACGTGATGAGCTCGATGCCGTCGTGGTGGGCGGGGTCGGCACGCATGACCGCTCGCATTGTTGAGCGCTCACCGGCCGGACGATCTCACGGCGGAGCTGGCCGGCGAGCCTCCGCGTCGAGGCAGCCGCGAGAGCTCGCGCCGTGGTCACTGGACGCGGAGTGGTGGTACCCTTGGCGCATGCGAACGTTGTCCGACGTGGAGCTTCGACCTGCCGACCGCGCTGCCATCGTGGCCGCGGCCGGCATGTTGAAGGAGCGCTTTCCCGTAGTGCGCGTGTGCCTCTTCGGGTCAAAGGCGACCGGACGGGACGACGCGGAGTCGGACATCGACCTCTTCGTGCTCACCTCGCGCTCCCTGTCGTGGCGTGAGCGCGACGCCGTCACGGACGCCCTCTTCGACATCGAGATGGAGGTCGGCGTGGTCATCAGCACCCTGGTCGCGAGCGAAGATGACTGGCTGCACGGCCCCTACCAGGTGCTCGCGATCCGCGACGAGGTCGAGCGCGACGCAGTCGCCGCGTGACGAGCGATCAGGCATGCGCGGAGGTCACAGGTACGCCAAGCATTCCGGCGTGAGGGCCGCGCTCCACCGCGATCTCATCCGCAGCGGGCGGCTCGACTCATCCTGGGGCCGCATCTACGACCGCGTCTTCGAGAATCGCCAGCGTGGCGACTGCCAGGAGCTCGTCGTGTTTGACACGGCGCACGCGAACGAGCTGTGCGAGGAGGCCACCGCGTTCGTGGCGCAGATGCGCCAGCTTCTCTCGCACGACCAGGAGGCTTGACCGGCGCAACGCTGGGAGCGTGCCGGTCGTCGCGGGCGCTGCCCGCGGTCGGCAGCAGTCTCACGCATGGCCGGCTCATGCCGATCGCGCGAAGCCATTTGACGTACCGTTGCTTGAGAGACCAGTCGCTACGTTGGGCCGGCCGTCGTGTCTGTGTGCAGAACGGCGCCGGCGTTCCATAGAGCGAGGCCAACGTCACCCTCGAGGTGCATTGATGCTACGATGCAGCCGCCGTATGCTTCGACACATGGAGCTGCTCATGCGTACCACACTCACCATCGACGCCGCTGTGCTCACTGAGTTCAAGCGCGTTGCCGCCGACACGCATCGCACGCTGAGCGGGGTCATCGAGGACGCCCTGCGGGAGCAGCTCGCGCGGCGCCGCGCGCTCGGGGCCACGTCGGGCGCCGACCTGCCGGTGGTTCGCGGCGGCGCTTTGCTGCCAGGGGTCGACCTCACCAGCAACGCCGCGGTGCAGCGGCTGCTCGACGACGGTCTGCCGCTCGAGAAGCTCCGCTAAAGGTGCTGCTGCCCGACGTCAACGTGCTGGTCGCCGCGCACCGCGTGGCGGCGCCGCAGCATCTGGAGGCGCGCGAGTGGCTCGTCTCGGCTCTCGGGGCGGGAGATGCCGTCGCTCTCTGCCTGCCCGTCGCAGCGGGCCTCATCAGAGTCGCCACCAGCCACAGGGTGTTCGCTCCGCCGAGCACGCACGACGAGGTATTCGCCTTCATCACGCATCTCGCAGGCCACCCGAGCACGATCTGGGTCAACCCCGGCCGCCTACACCTGCGCCTCCTGGAGGGGCTCTGCCGCGCTGCCGATGCGCGCGGCGACCTGGTGAGCGACGCGGTGATCGCGGCCCTAGCCATCGAGGCCGGGGCCACTGTGGTCACCTACGATCGCGACTTTGCCAGATTCCCGGATGTTCGCTGGTGCACGCCGGGCGGGAGCGCGTAGCGGGAAGGCTGCGGGCTACGCCGCGCGGAAGGCGCGGACGTCGAGGTGCTCCTCGCCGCAGTTGGCGCGGACCGTGGACGGCACGTCCTTGGCGACGAACGTGAACGGGCCGTGCCCTTGCCCGGCACGTACTCGAAGCTCGCGACCTGGGGCCCGCCGTCTCAGCGCGTCGGCGAGCACCTTGCTCGGGAGACACGCCCTGAAGGGGCAAACTCTGCGCGGCGTTCTGCTCGGCGCTCGCGCGACGCCGGCACGCAGCGGGTGGCCACGGCGTCGTCTTCGTCCGGGTACGGCCGCTCTCGCCCTGCGCGAGTTGCAGCGGGCGGCGGAGCAGCACTGCATGGGGCTGAACGCCACGGACGGCATCGAGGCCGCGGCGCTGCGCCACTTCAACAGGTTCGGGCGTCGGCAGGACCCGAGCTCCCACTGCAGCGGCGTGACCCCGAAGCTCACGTCGCAAGCGCGCGACGCATGCGTGAAGGATGAAGTGCACGGCGTGCGGTGCATGCGGTGCACGACGCCTGTCGGCGGCCGGCGCATCGATGAGGCGGGCGTTCAACGGGGTTGTGGGTCGACGATCGTCGAGATTGAGCAGCGCGAGAGCATGCAGATCATGGAGTGCATCAGCGATGGACGGCTGTCGGCTCAGTCGCTGGGCGCGGCGCACCAATCGTCGAGCCGCAGCCCGCGGACGCGCGCGAAATGCGCGCTGTTGTGGCTGACTAGCGTGAGATTGTGCACCAGCGCGCAGGCGGCGATGCCCAGGTCGAAGTCGTCAAGACCGTGTCCGTCGCTCTCCAGCTCCGCCTTGAGCGCGCCGAAGACCTCGGCCGCGTCGGCCTGCAAGTCCCACACCTGGACCGCCTTCTCGAGCGCCCGCACCTTGGCCAGGTTGCCGGCTACCTGCCGCGACCTGAAGGCACCGCAGTAGAGCTCCATGAGCGTGATCACGCTCACGCCCAAGGGGTCGTCGGCGTGCAGGGCCAGATTGCGCAGTACCTCTGGCTGGCCCCCGAGGGCGTAGATCACCGTATCGGTGTCGAGCAGGTACATCTACAGAGCAGGCTTGGGGCCGGCGTTGCGTCGCGCCGTCCTGACGGCGGCGCTGATCTCGTCGGCGCCGCGCTCGTCGTCCCAGGAGCCCGCCAGCGCGAGGAGCGCCCGCGCGGAAGTCTCAGGGACCTGCTCGCTCTCTTCGCGCGCCAGGTACTCTTCGATGAGGTGCAGCACTTCCTGGCTGATCGAGCGATGGTCGGCGGCCGCCATCCGCCTGAGGCGCGCATACAGCGCGTCGTCTATGCCTTTGATCTGCAGTATTGCCACGACATCCCCCTCGGCTGTTCTTTGAAGGATTCATGCATTCCACATGCGACGTCATGAAATCATGAGGCCGACGGCTGTCGAGACGATCCTGCCTGTGAGGATAGCGGGAGCCATGCCGCGCTGGAAGGGCTCGCGCGGTTTGGATGGGTGACGTTGCCGCCAAGGTGCGGTCGATGATCGCGGAGCTCCGGGTGGCAGGGAGTCTGTCGCGTCGCATCTGCCGGCCGTCGCAGGCTGGGCGGGCACGAGCAGACGAATCTGCCCGCCTCAACGAGCTCGTCGACCCGCCGCCAGAGATTGGGGAAGTTGGCCGGCTGATAGCGGCGCTCCAGCCCGTCGATGAGGGCGCTGGTATCGACAGAGCAGACGGCGACGGGCACGGCGCGCGTCAGGCCGACGGTGCCCGCTCCAGCTTCGGGAGCTGGTCGAAGCGGATGTCGAGGTAGTCGGCCATGTCCAGCGACGAGATCGACTTTGCGGAGAAGGCATCGAGGACGGCGTCGACGTACGACCTGCCGAGGTCGCGGACTCACGCCACGCAGAACGACGGGCCACCGTGCGCACTCCGCCTTCTCTTACGTTCGCGCGCCGCCGCCAATGCGTAGGCCTCGTCGATCCCGGAGGTGCGCTCCAGAGCCACGAGCCTGAGCAGCACCGCCTCGGGACTGGGGCCAAAGCGACGACTGACCTCCCGAAGCTCATCGAGGCGCCACCGGTGGCCGCCGTCCATCGCCCTGACGGTGTGATCGGCCAGGAACGCCCCCAAAGGCATGAGCGCGGCGGCGACCTCGTTGCAGTAGCGCTCCATGCCGTCTTCGCGCCGTTCGGCGGGGCCGTGCGCCTGGTGGAGATCGCACAGGCCGCCCGAGCTCACGGCGAGATGCGCCAGCTCATGGAGAAGCGTGAAGAGCCGGCCGCGGGGGCCGGCTGCCGCGTTCGTCCCCGGAGCAGCGAGAGCGGTGATGCGGGCGAGCTGCGGTCCGCGCCGCCCGAAAGACCCGGACGCCCGCCTGCACCTCGGCTGCCGCGGCCTCTCGTGAAAGCGGACCGCTGCCGACCAGGTGTCAGCCGGCCGCCTTGCGCTTCTCGCGATACTCGACCTTCTCGAGCCCCTGGAAGTGCGCGTCCTGCGTCCAGAGGACTGCATCCTCGGCGCGGGCTGTGGCGAGGATGATGGAATCGGCCAACGGAAGCCCCGTCTCCAGGGAGAGCTTGGCGGCATCGAGAGCAAGGCGGGCCGGCAGGTCGACCATGCGGCCCTGGAGCATGACGGCGATCGCCTCGAGCGCGCTTACCTCGCCCTCGAGCTGATGGGTGCGCTTGAAGTTGCCAAAGTACTCAAGCCAGCGCGCGCGGACTTCATGAAGTGGCTGCCGCAGGGCATGCAAACGTAAGCAGTGCCCGGCGAAGTGGCCTGCATGCTGACAAAGCGTCGGTCGTCAGCCCGCGACCTTCTCAGCCCCGAGCGGGAAACGCCGGAGGTCGAGCGTGCGCAGGTCGAGGTGCTTGGAGGCCTGGTCGATGTCGATGCCGACGGGGTGACCGTCCGCGTCGAGGTCGATGACGATGCCATCGCCGACCTCCTGGGTGTCGACGCCGGCGCGCTCGGCGAGATCGATGTACAGGCTGTCCGTGTCTGGGAAGTACTCGATCCTCATGGCCTGAATCTCCGATCCGGGAAGGCATTGTGGATGGTTCGCGCCAACCTCCGCCCAGAATCTTACCCGTTCACCGTCGGTTTGCAGCTCCACGCGCGCGGGATTTCGGACCACGCGGAGGCACATCCCTCGCGTGATGTAGGGGCGCTTGCTGAGCACCCTGTTCTGGAAGTACCACGTGAAGGAAGGAGAAGTCCATGCGATCGAGCGTAGCGCCCGGCTCAGGCGCCGTCTACGGGTGACATGGCCTGCGCGGGGTAACGTTGAAGGGCGGCGGCGGTTGACAATGGAAGCGGGGGCGAAGGCGCATTCCCGCGACAAGGCACAGCAGGCCAACAAACAAGAGGGCGCGGAGCCGGCCGAGGATGCGCCGGTTGAAGTCGAGGACATCGAGCGTGCCGCGCAGCAGCCGCTCATGGGTCTCCCGCACGGGAGCCGTGACGTCCGATCGCGCCAGGGTGCGGCGCGACGGCGCATAGCGAAGGCCTTCTCCCAGCGAGACGATCAGGAAGAGCACAGAGGACGCGAGGACGAGGACCGTGCCGCCCGCCTGGGAGAGGCTGGGGGCGCCTCTCTGCGCAGAGCCGGCGGAGACGGCCACGAGCACGGCCGCGAACGCCAGCAGGCTCCCGGCCCGAGCGCGGTACGCCTCGAGCGTGACGAACTGCTGGGCGTAGTTCTGCCGGGCGTAGCTGAGGATGGTCTGGAGGCTGCCCGCGGGCGCGTTGCCGTGCTCGCCGTGCGGCTGGGCTGCTGTGTTCCGCTCGTTCATGGACACGAGCGTAGCGGGCCGGCGACGCGCTGTCAGCGGTGACGATGCCGCCGCAGCGTTGACGTTGCGCGGGCTCGTCGGTGACATTGGGGCGCGGGTTCGAGGGCGCGGCTGCGCTCCGGAATGCTGGCATCGGTAGCCCGCGCTGACCGCCTCCCCCGGCGCGCGATCGTGGCGTGTTCCCACTGACTCTCTTTGGTTACCTCAAGTCCGAGCATGTCGAGGCGGTCTTCGAGGATGGCAGCCGCAGACCGCCGGCAGGGCGGAGGGCCGGGCGTGATGCACGCAGCGAGGAGCTCCTGTTCGCGGTGCGCCCCACGGGGGATCTCGCGGGTCAACGCGACACTCGGGTGCGCGATGCTGCGGTGGTGGGCGGGGTCGGCGGGCATGGCGCCTGAGCTACGCGCGAACCGCGAGAGGGCGCGCAGATGCGCGCCCTCTGCCGCGAAACGGCGCCGGGACCGTGCAGATCGTGATCGTGAAGGAGGTGGGAAGGGTAAGGCGCCCGGCCCGCGGCCGAGACGGAGGGTGCAATGGCCCGACATGACGACGAAGCGGCGCGTCAGGCGCAGCGAGCGTGGGGCAGACGCAGGCGGAGATGGGGTTGACGAACGCGACGAGCGTCCTCGTCACCGGCGCCGCCGGCTTCATCGGTTCGCGCGTCACGGCCGAGCTGCTGCGCCGCGGCCGCGCGGTGCGCGTGCTCGGCAACTTCTCGATCGGCAAGCGCGCGAACCTGGCGGCGGTCGGCGGCGACGTGAAGCTCGTCGAGGGGGGACGTCTGCAGCTACGAGCTCACCCACGCCGCGACAAAAGGCGGCGACTGCGTGATGCACCTGGCGGCCCTGCCCACGGTGCCGCGCTCCATCCAGGATCCGCTGACCACCAACGAGGTCAATGTCACCGGCACGCGGAGCGTGGTGCTCGCGGCGCGCGACGCCGACACGCAGAGGGTGGTCTTCGCCTCGTCTTCGTCCGTGTACGGCCGCGCGCAGGAGTTGCCCAAGACCGAGAGCCTGGCGCCGCAGCCAATCTCGCCCTACGGCGTTTCCAAGCCGGCGGCGGAGCAGTAATGCATCGGGCTGAACGTCGCGAACGGCATCGAGGTCGCCGTTTGACCGGGTCGAGGCTGCGGTGCATTGTGCTGTGCGGTGGCGCCCCGCAGGCTCACTCGAATCGCCTGCGCATCTCTTCGCTCGACACTCCGCCTTCGTCGCTGACCCGCGAACGCTCGATCAGGTTGAAAGACTGGGGGTTCGTGCTCAAAGAGACGGTCTCCAGATCCGCGTTCTCGATCGCGACGAGGGCGGCAATGGGCTGACCATGGTCGGTGATGACGACCGTGCCACTCTTGATCTCTGACGCGTATTCGGCCAACGTCCGCGTCGCCTCCTGCGTTTCAACGACTTTCACAATTTCACCTCCTCGCCGCGGAGCTCCCAAGGCGCAAGCGGATTTGGCCGCATGGGCTTTCGATTTCGCGTCTCCACCGATGGTCGGTGCTTGAGCTGATCGTCGACCGAATCGAACACGAGTGAGCGCTGGCGAGCGGTCAGTGCCCGCAGGTGCTCATCCGTTGCGGGCGAGTACTCGATTCGGTATGCCAAGGCGATCAGGCCTCCGGACGTGCGGAACGGTAGGCATCAGTCGTGGCGCTGAAGCGAAGCGGAAGCGACGGCGACTGTCGGCGGCCGGCGCATCGACGGGGCCGGGGTTCAACGGGCTGGTGGGTCGACGATCGCGAGCTCGAGCGCCGCGAGAGCGCGGAGCCGCCGGGCGGCTCGCCCGGCGTCACCGCGAGTCAAACAATGCCCGGCCCGCGCTTGAAGACGCCGAAGCCGCGCTTCTGCCAGCCGTCGAGATCCGGGTCTGGCGGCGGGAGTATCGACTTGGGGCGGTCGTCAGGGTTACCGGGGGGCTGGGCCGTGGCCGTTGCGTCGCTGAGGCTCGCGTCTTTGGGTTTCTTCTTGCCGTTCTTGCGCATGACCTCTCCTAGAGTAATAGCAGCGCGACACGTGCTCCGATAAGCAGTGTACCCAGAAACAAGAGTAGCACCGCGAAGCCGAACAGCGAGTCGGTGCGCTGCAGGGTACGCTCGTTGCGACGGATCACGCTCACCGTGTTCCCGAGGATCTGCAGTTGGGTGTCGCGCCGGCTTGAGAGGAGATACTCGTCTGCGAGCTTCCAGAAGCGTGGCGTGATCTCGAGGCTGAACCAGACGATGCCGGCGAAGAAGAGCCCCGCGGCCGCGATGAGAGCGACGATGCCGATGAAGATCAGAAGGCTCCCGTGGGCATCCCGCGCGGCCGTGATGGACAGCGTCGCCAGGATGCCGGCGAAGGCAAGCAGCGCGCTGCAACGGGTGCGCTGCTGGTCGCGCTGCGCGAACTGGTCGCGGTAGGCCGCTCGCGCGAGGCCGTAGACGAGCGCGACGCTATCGGGCGACTCTCCGCGCTCTGCGACCATGCCGGCTCCCTCCTCGACGATCCTCGCTGCCGACAAGCATCTTGACCTGCGCCGCGGGCCTTTGACAGGTGGACGAACGGCTCTCCGGGGAGACAATGCGTGGGGCCGGCGGTGGACGTTTGGCGCCGCCGCCGCCGCGGGGCGCGCAGCGAGCGTGGGGCAGACGGATACGGGCTTGACGAACGTGACGACCATTCTCGTCACCGGCGCCGCCGGCTTCATCGGCTCGCGGGTCACGGCTGAGCGGCTACGCCGGCAGGCAGAGGGTGGTCTTTGCCTCGTCTTCGTCCGCGTACGGTCGCGCCGGAGCTGCCGAAGACCGAGAAGCTCGTGGCGCAGCCGATCTCGCCGTGCGGCGTCTCGAAGCTGGCGGCGCCTCTTCCCGTACCGCGGAGCCATCTCGATGAGCTCGAGAGACGATGGGCACGATTCGCTGCTGCGCCAGGGGACGTACTGTCCCTCGAAGAACTGAAGGCGACCGTCGACGCAGGCAGTTGAACCACAGGCTTCGGTTTCTTCCTCAGGTGGCCGGCGAGGTCGTAGCGGGTTCTCGTTGGCACGAAGAAAGGTCCCCCCAGAGGCGCGGGCTTCTCAGGAGATTCCCGTATTCCTTCTACATGACCATCCCCTTCCGCCCGGCTCCGCGTGCAGCCTCCGGATCGACGAGCGGCGAGAAGGCGGAGATGGCGCGCCGCCCGCGCCGCGGCCGCCGCGGCGGGGTAGTACTGTGAGGGAATTCCGGCGAATCCTATCTTCCCCCCCGGCAACCGAGCCTGCGAACGGCCGCTGGCGACCCGACAGTCAAGGAATCCTTGTCTTCCCTTTTCGTACTACCCCGCGCCGCAGCCGCCCGGGAGCGCCGCGGCCGCGCGCGCCTGAGCGAAGGGGATGGTCATGTCCTTCTACTACGTCGTCGAAGGTGATTCGATCCTGGTAGGGGGCCCGTCCACAGCGCCCGACGACCGGCTACCACTGCGGCCACCCTGCAAGGTCGCGCCGCCCGCAGACCCGATCGGGGGTAGTTTGTCGCCCACGAGCGGCCCGCCCGTCAGCCGGCCTGCGCGGCCACGCGACATCGGGCGTCGCGGCGGCTGTCGCTGACGGCAGCACAGGATGGTGCACCTCAAGGACCTCGGTAGCAGCCCGAGGAGATCCTGGTCGGCGACCTGCCGCTGCTCAGCGACATCGGTTTCTTCGCGGTCGTGGCCATCGGCGCGCTGCGCTGGACATGAAAGGCGGTCCGGCGCAGCATCAACGAGCTCCCGTCCATCCGCTGCACGCTCGCGGTGCATCGTAACTGCTGGGCATAGTTCTGCCGGGCGTAGCTGAGGATGGTCTGAAGACTGCCCGCGTGCTCGACAACTTCTCCACCGGCAGCCGCGCGAACCTGGCGGCGGTCGGCGGCGAGGTGGAGCTCGTCGAGGGCGACGTGCGCAGCTACGAGCGCACTTACGCCGCCACGAGGGGCATCGACTGCGTGATTCACCTGGCGGCCCTGCCGTCAGCGCCGGGTTCCATCCAGGATCCGCTGACCACCAACGCGGTCAACGTCACCGGCGCGCGGAGCGTGGTGCTCGCGCGGAGCAGTGCTGCATGGGGCTCAACGCCGCGGTCGGCAGCGACTCGGTGGATTCGGGGTTGGACTCACGCGTGCCGCATGTTGCCGCTGATCGCGCATCGGCCCCGGGGGTCCCAGGTCGCGCTGAGGTGATGCATCGGATGTGAACCACCGTCGGATGCTGTCGGTCGTCGTGCCGGTGTACGACAGTGCCGCCATCCTGGCTGAGTTGACGTCACCCCCAGCGGCGACTGCCCGGGCCCTGCCAGTCACCGGCGACAGGGCGCCGAGCTCACGACGGAGCAACGCCCTCGTGACGGTCATCAAGCGATGCAGTTGAAGCGTGGATGAGACCCGCAGGCCGGAATCCGGCTGCTGACGAAAGCCAGGATGAGATGCTGGAGCGGCCCGATGGGCTCGGTGAGGCAGACCGCCGGACGGACCTTGGTGCTGGAGAGGTCGTCGAAGGGTAGCCGAACGAGAACGACCTTATGCTTCGTCATCGTACGGTTCCCCGTCGATCAGCGAATAGATGTCCTCTTCCGGGTCGCGGAGAAAGTCGAAGGCAGGGCTGAGGGCAGCCGCCTGCAGCCATTCGCCTTCGCCCCACTCGTCGGCCGGCGAATACAGGACGATGACGCGCACGCGCGCGGGG
>CAIOZS010000225.1 GCA_903862845.1 uncultured Thermoleophilia bacterium | reverse complement strand
TTTGAAGAGTTCCACGCCGAGGTGGTCGCAGAGGCCGAGGCCGAAGGGCCTGAGGCGGTCGCCCATCTGCACCGGCTCGAGGACCACTTCCGCCTCGCCTCCGATCTCATCGGCTGCCGGCTCACGCTGCACATGACCCAGACGCAGCTCGCCGCCGCCTCCGGCATCCGTCAGAGCGAGATCAGCCGCATCGAAAGCGGCCACGGCAACCCCACGCTCAAGACCATCAGCGCGCTGGCGCGCGCCCTGGGCGCCGAACTGCACCTGGCGGCGCCGTAAAAGGCGGAAGCGCCGGCGCTGCTCGCCCCGGTAAGCGTGAGCCGGCGGAACGTGTCGTCACCGTGTCGCGTCGCGGCAGGCCGTGCTACATTGGAGCGCAGGAGGTCAGGCTCATGAGACTCACGCTCACCGCCGTGTTCCAGCAGGTACCCGAGGGCTACATCGGCTACGTGGAGGAACTGCCGGGCGCCAACACTCACGCGGATACCGTCGAAGAAGCCCGCGCCGGCCTGCAGGAGGCGGTTGAGCTCGTCCTCGACGCCAATCGTGCATTGAGCGAAGAACGACTCGGCAGCCGCGACGTCATCCGCGAGCCTCTCCGCATCACGGCGTGAAGCATGCCGATCTCGTCCGCCATCTCGAAGCACGGGACTGCCGGCTGCTCAGGGACGGCGCCAGGCACTCCGTCTACGTGAACCGGGCCACCGGCAAGGCAACAGCGGTCCCGCGACATCGAGAGATCAACGACTTCCTCCGCGCAAGATCTGCCGTGATCTCGAGGTCGTCGAGCCCTGACGTCAGACTTCTCGACCAGCGCAGGCGGCGGGATTGCCGGCTCCA
Organism: uncultured Thermoleophilia bacterium; assembly: GCA_903862845.1. Classification (GTDB taxonomy): domain Bacteria; phylum Actinomycetota; class Thermoleophilia; order UBA2241; family UBA2241; genus CAIXSE01. The sequence continues at coordinate 57,184 of CAIOZS010000225.1, read as the reverse complement.
CTCACCGTCAACACTACGCACGACGGATTCCTCAGGGGGCCCATCGGGGCTCATCTTCGTGCCGCACTGACCGACGAGCGTCTCCAGCCTCTGCAGCACAGCCGACATGCTCTCACGCGGCACCGCGCAGAGAAACTCGGCTCCTCGCGCACCAGTCGAGGCTCTTGGCCTGATCCGCCAGGACGACGCCCTCCACAGTCAGGCGCCCGCCCCGGCGTCAACGTCAACCAGCCACGGCGGGCAACGTCATCCGCTCGAGACGCGACACCGGTGGACCGAGCCGGCGCCGGCCCGCTACTGTCGGAGCCGTGAACGCCGTGCCGCCGCTTCTGATCCCCTCCTCACGTTGCATGTCTCCCACTGCGTGCCTACAATGTGGGTACACGGAGGTTGGTCATTGCGTACTCGTATCGTCAAGATCGGCAACTCTCAGGGGGTCCGTATCCCCAAGGCGCTCCTCGTGGAGTCGGGCCTGCGCGGCGAGGTGGACATGAGCGTGCAGGACGGCACTCTGGTGATCGCGCCGGCCGAGCGGCCACGGCAGGGCTGGGCTGAGGCCTTTCGCCAGATGGCCGTGCGCGGCGACGACGAGCTCCTCGATGGCGACCTCGCCGTGACCGGGTCCTTCGAGGAGGAGTCCTGGGAGTGGGAGTAAGCCGCTTCGACGTGTTCCTCGTGAACCTCGACCCGACCGTCGGCAGTGAGATCCGCAAGTCCCGCCCATGCGTCGTCGTGTCGCCGGACGAGATGAACCGCTACGTCCGCACGGTCGTCGTGGCGCCGCTGACGACCTCGGGACGCCCGCACCCTTCCCGCGTGCAGACGCACTTCGCCGGCAGGGACGGCCAGGTCGTCATCGATCAGCTCCGCACGGTCGACAAGATCCGTCTGGCCAAACGGCTGGGTGCGCTCGACCCTCGGGAAGCCGCTGCGGTACTTGAGGTCCTTCAGGAATTCTTCGCGGCGTAGCGCACCCGCGCTAGTCCTCGTGCCGCTCCTTCTTCGGGGCGCGGCCCATGAGGTCGGCGACGCATTCGTGCGGCGTGCGCAGGCCCTCGAGCACCTGGTACACGTTCTCGGTGACCGGCATCTCGATGCCGAGCCGGCCCGCCAGGTCGTGCAGGGCGTAGGCGGTCGGGATGCCCTCGACGACCTGCCCGACCTGCCGCTCGACCTCCGCCGGCGAGGCGCCTTTGGCCAGCAGCTCGCCGGCCAGGCGGTTGCGGCTGTGCCGGGAGGTGCAGGTGGCGATGAGGTCGCCGATCCCGGCCAGGCCGGTGAAGGTCGCGATGTGCGCCCCCTGGATCATGCCGAGGCGCGTCATCTCGGCGACGCTGCGCGTGATGAGGCTGGCCCGCGAGTTGTCGCCGTACCCGAGACCGTCGGACATGCCGACGGCCACGGCGATCGGGTTCTTGACGGCGCCGCAGAACTCGACGCCCACGACGTCGTCGTTGGTGTAGACGCGGAAGGTGTCGCTCGTGACCGCCGCCTGCAGCGCGACGGCCATGGCCTCGTCGGCGGCGGCGATCACGGTGGCCGAGGGCATGTCCTGGCTCACTTCCTCGGCGTGGTTCGGTCCGGAGAGCGCGGCCGCGGGTGAGCCGGTTTCCTCTTCGATGACCTGCGTGGGGCGCCTGAGCGTCCCGAGCTCGTAGCCTTTGGCCAGCGAGAGCTGCAGCGAGCCCGCGGCGCGCTTAAGCGCGGCCCAGCGCGCGACCTCGCGCACGGCCTGCGTGGGCACGGCGTACACCACGAGCTCCGCGGCGCTGATGTCGGCGTCGGCCATGGCGACAAAACGGATCTCGGGGGGCAGCGCGACGCCCGGCAGGAAGTGCGGGTTCTCGTGGGTAGCGCTGAGCCGCGCGGCCTCCGCGGCGGTGAGCGTGAGGACCTGCACGCCGTGGCCGCGCCTGGCCAGCAGCCGCGCGAAGCCGCTGCCCCAGCTCCCCGAGCCGACGACGGCGACCTCGAGGTTCACGACCCTCCCCCGCCGGCCAGGGCCGAGCTGTCGTGCGACCAGGGGAGCTTCACGCGGTTCTCGGTGCCCTGAAACAGGCGCCGGATGTTGGCGCGGTGCGCCCAGAAGATGACCACCGTGACCAGCACCGCGGCGATCTCGTAAGGCAGCGGATCGTCGAAGGCGATCACGAGCACCGGCACGAGGAACGTGGCGACCAGCGAGGCGAGGCTCACGTAGCGAGTCGTGAGAATGAGAAGCACCCACACCACGATGATGATGCCGAAGGCCAGGGGGACGAGCGCCAGCACGACGGCCGCGCCGGTGGCGACGCCCTTCCCTCCGGAGCCCTTGAGGAACACCGAGTACATGTGACCGACCACGGGGGCGGCGGCGATGAAGATCGCAAACCAGGGGTCGAAGAAGTAGGCGGCGATGACCGCCGGGATGTAGCCCTTGAGCATGTCGCAGGCGAACACCGCGATGCCCGCCTTCTTGCCCAGCACGCGGAACACGTTGGTGGTGCCCGTGTTGCCCGAGCCGTGCTCGCGCACGTCGACGTGATAGAAGATCTTGCCGACCAGAAGGCCGAACGGGATCGACCCGGCCAGGTACGCGAGCAGGAGCATGACCGCGAACGCCGCGGCCTCCAGGGCGATCATTTCTTGCCCTTGAAGTCGATCACCAGCGGCACCCCGTCGAGTGAGAAGCGCGCGCGCAGACGGTTCTCGACGTAGAACCCAAAGTCGCGCGTCACCAGCGTCCGGTCATTCACCTCGATCGCGAACCGCGGAGGGGCCGTGCCGAACTGCGCGATGTAGTACATCTTCAGGCGCTTGCCGTGCTTCTGGGGCAGAGGCCGGTCGGCGGCCAGCGTGGCCAACGCGCGGTTCAGCTCGCCGGTCGAGATGTGGGCGGCGTAGCGCGCATCCAGAGAGGCGACCTCGGCGAGGAGCTGCCGCACGCCGCGGTGCGTGACGGCGGAGACGGGGATCACGAGCGGCCTCTGGCGCAGCTTGCGCCGCGCGATGCCGCTGATCTCCTCGATGTCGGCCTCGGCGATGTCGGTCTTGTTGACGGCGATCACCGTGGCGCAGTGGTTGCGCGTCGCTTCGGTGCAGATCGACAGGTCGAGCTCGCCGAAGCGCATCGTGGCGTCGGCGACGATCACCGCGACGTGGGCGCGATCGAGGCTCTGGATGCTGCGCAGGTACGAGTAGTACTCCACGCCGCTCACCTTGGCCGCCTTGCGCATGCCGGCCGTGTCGATGAAGCGGAAGGTGCCTTCTTGCGTGGTCACAGCCGTGTCGATGGCGTCGCGCGTGGTGCCGGCGATCTCGCTGACGATAGTGCGCGGCTCACCGACGATGGCGTTGAACAGCGACGACTTGCCGGCGTTCGGGCGCCCGACGATGGCCACCGGGATCTCGGCGGGCGCGGCGTCGGGTCCGGCTTCGCCGGGCCGCTCCGCGCCGCTCACTTCGACCAGCCTGTCGAGCAGCTCGGAGGTGCCGAGGCCGTGCGTCGAGCTGACGAGCAGCGGCTCGCCGAGGCCGAGCTGGTACAGCTCCTGGGCGGCGCTCACGGCGGCCGGATCGTCGAGCTTGTTGGCGACGAGCACCACGGGGACGCGCCGCCGGCGCAGCACCTCGGCGATCTCGAAATCGTCGGCCAGCGGGCCGGCGCGGCCGTCGACCACGAAGAGCACCACGTCGGCCGCGTCGATCGCCAGCTCGACCTGCTCGCGGATGTGCCCGGCGAAGGGCGACTCCGCGCCGGTGTCGTAGCCGCCGGTGTCGACCATGCGCATCAGCCGGCCCTCCCACTCGACCTCGACGTCCTTGCGATCGCGAGTCACGCCCGGCGTTTCGTGCACGACGGCCTGACGCGAGCCGCTCAGGCGGTTCACAAGAGTGGATTTGCCGGCGTTCGGCGAGCCAACGACGACGACAGTGGGAGGCATGCTCATCGGGACAGTGTAGCAAATGCCTGACGCAGCGAGTCGGCGAGGGCCAGGCGGCCGCCGCAGGCGGCCGCCACTTCGTCCTCGCCGACGTCGTCCAGGGTGCGCCCCAGCGCCGCCGGCAGAAAGACGCGCGGAGCTACGAGCCACTCGTCGCCGGCGAGCGGCTCGTCGCGGAGCGCGTCCAGCACCTCGCGCCCCCCGAGCAGGCCCGTGACGGTCACGTGCTGTCCGAAGAGGCGGTTCTGCACGGGGAAGGCGCGCACGGGCAGGTCGAAGGCCGCGCCGAGCGTCTCCGCGGCGCGCGCGACGACGGGCTCGGCCAGCACGCCGCAGAGGATGCGCAGGGCGCCGGCCCGCGGCCGCTCCGCGGCCGCCCTCCGGCGCCGGCCGGCCCTCCGCCGCTCAGCCGCGAGCTCGGCGGCCTCCTCCGCGAAGAGCGCCGCCATGCCGATGCCGTTCTCGTACTGCTCGGGGGCGTCGCTCGTCGGCGGCGTGCGCGCGCAGAGCAGGTGGAGCTCGTCGGCGGCGTGCACGAAGGCGACGCCGCGCTCCTCGCGGTAGCGGTCCTGCCAGCCCTCCACGGCGGCAAGGACGGCCGCCGCGTCGCCCGGCGTCACGCGGCGCAGCTCGCCCTCGACGGCCAGGGACACCGGCACGATCCCGAGGTCCGCCACCGCGGGCAAAGCGGCCGTGCGCGCCACAGTCTGCGCCAGCACCGCACCGTCGTTCCAGCCCGGGCACAGCACCACCTGCAGGTGCAGCTCGAGGCCGGCCGCCGCGAGCCGCTCAAGAGCGGCTCGAGAGCCGGCCGCGGCGCGCCCCATCAGACGGATGCGGGCCTCGTCGTCCCAGGCGTGCAACGACACGTACAGGGGCGAAAGACGCAGCTCGACGAGGCGCGCGAGATCGTCGTCGTCGAGGTTCGTGAGCGTCGTGAAGTTGCCGTGGAGGAAGGAGAGCCGGTAGTCGTCGTCCTTCACGGAGAGGGCCGGCCGGAGGCCGGCCGGGACCTGGTCGACGAAGCAGAAGCGGCAGTGGTTGCGGCACAGGCGCGGCGGCGCGCCGAGGCCGTCGTAGCCCAGAGAGATGCCGTGCCACTCCCCGGCGCGGGGCTCTACGACCAGGTCGAGCGGGCGCCCGTCGCGGAGCACGGTCAGCGAGAAGACGCCGTCGGCGGCGGCCATCTCGAGGTCGAGCACGTCCTGCGGGGCGGCACCGCTCACGCGCGCGATGCAGTCCCCCGGACGCAGCCCGGCGCGCCGCGCGGCGTCCTGGACGGCGTCCACCGGGAGGCCGGCGCCGCTCGCGCCGCGCTCTGCCGCGCCGCTCGCGCCGCGCTCAGCCGCCTCAGCCGCCACAGAGCGCCTGCAGGGCGGCGACGGTGGCCTCGATCTCCTCGTCGGGCGTCGAGGCGCCCGCGGTCACGCCGATGCGACGGGCGCCGGCAAACCAGGCCGGCTCGAGCTCCGCCGCCGACTCGATGTGATGGGTGCGGCTCTCGATCGCGCGGCAGAGCTGCGCCAGCCGCGCCGTGTTGGCGCTGTTACGGCCGCCGACCACGACGACCACGTCGACCTCGGCGGCCAGCTCGCCGGCGGCGCTCTGGCGCTTCTCCGTGGCGTCGCAGATGGTGTTGAACACGAGCAGCTCGCGGGCCACCGGTGCCAGGGCGGCCGCCACGCTGGCCAGGTTGGCACGCGTCTGCGTGGTCTGCACGACGACGCCGACGCGCTTGCCGCGCAGCTTCGCGAGCGGCAGGCCGGCGGCGTCTTCGACGACCACTGCTCCTTCTCCGGCAAAGCCCTCGAGGCCCGCTACCTCGGGGTGGTCGCGCTCACCAAGGATGACTGCGGCGTACCCGGCCTCGCGCAGGCTGGCCGCCTTGCGCTGCGCGACGGCCACAAAGGGGCAGGTCGCATCGACCAGGTCGAGGTCCCGGGCGCGAGCGCCCTCGACGACCTCGGGCGGCACGCCGTGCGTGCGCACGATCAGGGTCCCCCCCACCGCCTCCCCGGCACTGTCCACGACCTTCACGCCCCGCTCCTCCAGGCGTCCGACCACGCGCGGGTTGTGGATGATCGGGCCGAGAGACGCCACTGGGCCCTCGGCCGTCTCCAGCGCTTCCTCGGTGATGCGCAGGGCGCGCTCCACTCCGAAGCAGTACCCCGCGTACCTGGCGACCACGATCTCCACGCTGCCGGCGCGCACCTGGCGCAGCTCGGCGCGCCGTTCGGGCCCGGCGTCGTAGGGCTGGCCGCGCTCGAGGTCGTCGGCGCGTGGCGGGCGGGGCTCGTCGCCGGGTCCGCCCGTCATCCGCTCAGAGCTGCGCATACAGGCCGGCAACAGCGTCGTGCATGCGCCGCGCCGCCTCCTGGTAGGCCTTGCTGCCCCGCGCCGTGAGATCGCTGAGATCGAGCGGCGGCCCCATGCGCGCCCGCAGAGCGGGCAGACCGGGCCGCCCGCCGGGCATCATGCGCTGGGTGCCGTCCATGGCCAGCGGCACGACCGGCGCGCCGCTGCGCAGGGCGAGCATGCCGACGCCGGGCAGAAACTCGTGCACGGCGTTGTCGGGCTGCCGGTGCCCCTCGGGGAACATCAGCAGGACCCCGCCCTCGGCGAGGATCCCGAGCGACGTCGTGAGCGCCGCCCGGTCGCCGGCGCCGCGGTCGATCGGGAAGGCGCCCAGCGTGACGATCAGCTTGCGCAGGGCCGCATTGCCGAACAGCTCCTTCTTGGCCATGTAGCGCAGCGGCCGGTCGCAGATCATCCCCACGATGACGGGGTCGATGTTGGCCTTGTGGTTGGTGATCACCATCACCCCGCCCTTCCGCGGGAGGTGCTCGGTGCCCTTGACGCGGCAGCGATACAGACCCCCGAAGAGCGGCACGGCCAGCCAGCGGCAGAAGGTGTACAGGCCGCTGTCGCCGTGACCCCTGAGAGGCAGGCCCCAGAGCCTCACGGCGCGGCCCGACCGCGAGCGATGCCGGCGACTGCCTCGACCACCTCGTCGAGCGTCATCCCGGAGGTGTCCAGCTCCACCGCGTCCGCGGATCTGCGCAGCGGCGCGACGGCGCGCGTGGAGTCGCGGCGGTCGCGCTCCAGCAGGGCGGCGAGCACCTGCGCCTCGTCGACCTGGTCGCCTTTCGCCCGCAGCTCCGCGGCGCGGCGCGCCGCCCGCACCTCCGGGCGCGCCGTCAAGTAGACCTTCACGGCGGCATCAGGAAACACGACGGTGCCGATGTCGCGGCCCTCCATGACGATGTCGGCGCTGCCGGCAATACGCCGCTGCTCCTCGACCAGCAGCTCGCGCACGCCGGGCAGCGCGGAGACCCTCGAGGCCGCCGCGCCCATCTCGAGGGTGCGGATCGCGTCGCTCACGTCGCGTCCCCCGGCGAACAGGCGACCGTCGCCGTCGAAGTGCAGCCCGGCGGAGCGCGCGAGCGTGACCACCGCCTCCTCGTCGTCGAGCGCCACGCCGGCCTCCGTCGCCAGCAGGCCGACCGCCCGGTACATCGCGCCCGTGTCGAGGTAGACGTAGCCGAGGCACGCCGCGACGCGGCGCGCCACGGTGCTCTTGCCCGAGCCCACAGGGCCGTCGACGGCGACGACGGTCATTCCACCGCGCTCCCCGTGATGACGTCGTAGCCCAGGCCGGCGAGGAGGTGCGCGCCGCGCGCGCTCGCCGCCTCGCCGAGGACGTACACGGTGAGCGTGCCGCCCAGCTCGGCGCTCATGTGGTGCATCGAGAGGTCCTCGATGTTGATGCCGGCGTCACCGAGCGCCACCATGATCTCGCTGAAGACGCCGGGCCTGTCGCTGACGTGCACGATGAGCCGGTGAAGCTCCCGCGCCGGCAGGCTGCCGGCGGCGAGCATGCGCTCGCGCTGCTCGGCGGCTCGCCCGATGGCGTCGCCGAGGCGCCCGGCGTCGTTCGCGGCGAGCGCCTCCAGCACCTCCTGCAGGCCCTCCTGAAAGGTGGCGAGGGCGGCCAGCAGGGCGGCGCGGTTCTCGAGGAAGATGTCGGTCCACACGCGGCGGTTGCTGCCGGCGACGCGCGTGAGATCGCGGAAGCTCGGACCTGCGGACAGCAAGGCGTCGCGGGCGCCCGCATGCTGGCCCGCCTGCGTCATCAGCACGTTGGCGAGCACATGCGGCAGATGGCTGACGACCGCCATGAGGCGGTCGTGCTCTTCGGGGTCGACGGCCACCGGCCGGGCGCCGATCGCGCCGAGAAAACCGTACAGGCGCTGGTAGGCGGCGGTGTCTACGTGCGCCCCGGGAGTGACAAAGTACGTGGCCCCCTCGTAGAGCGACGCGCGGGCGTTGGCGACGCCGGCCGTCTCGGAGCCGCACAGGGGGTGCCCGCCGACGCAGCGCCGCTGCTCGTCCGGCGAGAGCGCCCGCATCAAAGGGCCTTTGGTGCTCCCCACGTCGCTGATCACGGCGTGCGCCGGCGCCGCCGCGAGCGCCGCCTTGACGTGCGAGGCGACGAGCCGCACCGGCGTGCACACGAACACGAGGTCCGCGCCTGCGGCGGCCTCTTCGAGGCTGCCACAGGCGCGCGTCACGGCGCCGCGTTCGAGCGCGAGGTCGAGGGTCGCCCTGGTCTGGCTGAAGCCGCGGACCTCGGCGACCCCCGCGCGCTCGCGCGCCGCCAGCCCGAGCGATCCGCCCATGAGACCGACGCCGATGACGGCGACGGTATTGACGCCGGCGTCGTTCACCGCGTCAGACGGTGGTCTTGCCGGCCCAGCGCGCGAGGTCGAGCACGCGGCCGGCGTACTCGCCGAACACGGCGGTGGGCAGCGACTGGGGGCCGTCGCAGAGGGCGTGCTCGGGGTTGGGGTGCGTCTCCACGAGCACGCCGTCGGCGCCGGCGGCCACGCCTGCCAGGGAGAGCGGCAGCACGAGGTCCAGGCGCCCGGCCGAGTGGCTGGGATCGACGACCACCGGCAGGTGGCTGGCGATCTTGATGACCGGCACCGCGCTCACGTCGAACGTGTTGCGCGTGGCCGTCTCGAAGGTGCGAATGCCGCGCTCGCAGAGGATCACGTCGCGGTTGCCCTCTTTGACGATGTACTCCGCGGCCATGAGCAGCTCCTCGATGGTCGTCGCGGGGCCGCGCTTGAGGAGCACGGGCTTGGCGATCTTGCCGAGCTCCGCCAGCAGTAGGAAGTTCTGCGTGTTGCGCGCCCCCACCTGAAGGACGTCGGCGTACTCGCAAACGACGTCGAGGTCGCGCGGGTCCATCACCTCGGTGACGATCGGCAGGCCGGTGTCGTCGCGCGCGGCGGCGAGCATCTTGAGGCCTTCCTCGCCGAGGCCCTGGAAGGCGTACGGAGAGCTGCGCGGCTTGAAGGCGCCGCCGCGCATCATCTTGCCGCCGGCCGCCTTGACGGCGCGGGCGGCGGCCAGCACCTGTTCGTGGGTCTCCACCGAGCAGGGGCCGGCGATGATCGCAAAGTGCCCGCCGCCGATCTTGGCGCCGCGCACGTCGATGACGGTGTCGCGCTGCTGAAACTCGCGGCTCACGAGCTTGTACGGCCGCAGGATGGCGACCACGCGGTCGACGCCGGGCATCGCCTCGAGCGGAAGCTGCGTGATCTCTTCGCGGTCGCCGATGACGCCGATGACCGTCACGCGCTCGCCGGAAGAGATGTGGGCGCTCGCGCCGATCTCCTCGACGCGCGCGACGACGTGGGCGACCTCTGCTTCGGTCGCCGTCTCGTGCATGATGACCATCATGCTCAGCTCGTCCTCCCTTCGCTGTCCGCCGGCGCGCCGACCTCGAGCGAGGCCAGCTTGCGCAGAAAGAAGTCGATCTCATCCTGTGTACCCACGCTGACGCGCGCCCAGCCGGGGCAGCCCAGGGCATGTCCGTCGCGGACGATGGCGCCCATGGACAGCAGGGTTCCGCAGACCTGGTCATGGGGGTGGCAGAGATCGCGCATGTCGACCAGCATGAAGTTGGCCTGGCTGGGAACGGTCGCACGGCCGCAGGCCGCAAGGCGGTCCACCATGTACGCGCGCAGCTCGGCATTGGCCTCGCGCCGCTGCGCCACCTGGTCCTGGTGCTTGAGCGCCTCGACCGCGGCCACCTGGCCCAGGAGGTTCACGTTGAACGGCTGCCGTACCTTGTCGATCGCCGCCTTCAGCTCCGGGGCGCACAGCCCGTACCCCACGCGCAGGCCGCACAGACCATAGATCTTCGAGAAGGTGCGCAGGATGATGACGTTGTCGTGGGCCTGCTGGAGGGCCAGAACGTCCTCAGAGTCCGGCGCCGTCACGAACTCGTTGTAGGCCTCGTCCACGACCACGAGCACGTCGTCGGGCACCCGCTCGATGAGGCGCGCGATACCGGCGACGGGGACGTACGTGCCTGTGGGGTTGTTGGGGTTGCACACGAACACGATCTTGGTGCGCGGCGTGACGGCGGCCGCCATCGCCTCGAGATCGTGGGTGAAGTCTGCCAGGGGGATCGCCACCGCCGTCGCCTCGTGCAGGTCGATGACGTCCTGGTACGTCGTGAAGGAAGGTTCTGCGAGCACCACCTCGTCGCCCTTTTCGAGCAGCACGCTGCCGAGGAGGAACAGCAGCTCGCACGTCCCGCAGCCCACGGTGACCTGATCGGGACTGCACCCGAAGTGCGCGGCCAGCGCCTCCCGCAGATCCGTGGAGTAGCCGTCGGGATACCGCTGCAGCCGGTCGATCGCCGCGATCACCGCATCCCTGACCTCCGGGAACGGCGGCAGCGGGTACTCGTTCGAGGCGAGCTTGACGACGTCCTCGAGGCCGTAGCGGCGCTTCACGAGCTCGATCGGCAGACCGGGCGCGTAGGCGACCATATCGGCGAGGGCGGGGATGAAGCGCAGCGGCACGCTCACTCCGGCAGGTCGAGGCGTAGCTGCCGGGCGCCGTGCAGGTACACGTGGTGCACGTCTGAGCCGTAGGGCAGATAGACGTGCAGCAGCACGCGCACGCAGCGTTCCACGGCGCCCTCCACGGGGATCTCCTGGCAGCAGAGCAGCGGTGTGTGAGACAAGCCGATGCCGCGCGCCGCGACCGCGGGGAAGTCGGCGCGCAGGTCGGGGGTGGCGCTGAGGATCACGCTGACGATGTCGTCGATGTCGACGTCGTTGCGGTCGAGGACCACGCTGAGCAGCTCCGCCGTGCGCGCGGCGATGTCTTCGCTGGTATCTCGCGCGACCGTCGTGGCGCCGCGCAGCGCGTAGAGGCGGGGGGCATCGTCAGTCATGGGGCTCCGATCCGCGGAAGGAGTGCAACACTATACACTCCCTGCACTCCCTGCGCCGTCGGGCTCGCGACCGGGCTCATCGGGCGCCCGCGGCGGCGGCGCGTCCGCTGCCTCGCGGCCGGGCTCGTGCAGATCGGTGGCCTTCTCCGCGACGCGTTCGTCCGCCGCCGCCCGGATCGGCTCCGCCGCGGGCGGTGCCTCCGCGGCGAGCAGGATCGGCTGGCCCTCCACCTCGCCGCCGACGGCCACGGCCACCTCCTCACCGGCGCGGCGCAGCGCTTCCAGCTCGTCGCCGGCCAGCTCGCGATACCCGCCCGGCTCGAGGCCCTTGTCGGCGATGGGGCCGTAGCGGCGCCGATGCAGCTCCTCGACCGGCAGATCGACGGCCGCGAACATGCGCCGGACCTGACGCTTGCGACCCTCGTGGATAGTGATCTCCACGAGGGCCGTCTTGGCGCTCTGCTTCTTGAGGTTGACCTCCGCCGGCGCGGTGAGCCCGTCCTCGAGGTCGACCCCCTGGCGCAGGGCGCCGAGGGCGCGCCGGGTCACCTTGCCGCGCACGCGGGCGACGTACGTCTTGGGCACGCCGTAGCGGGGATGCATGAGCCTGTTGGCCAGCACCCCGTCGTTGGTCAGGATGATCAATCCTGTGGTGTCCACGTCCAGGCGCCCGACCGGGAACAGGATGCGCCCGTTCGGCACCAGGTCGACGATCACGCGCTCGGCGTGCGGGTCTCTGCGCGTGCTGGCCACCCCGCGCGGCTTGTTCACGAGGAAGTAGCGCAGCTCGCGTGCCTCCACGGGCTCGCCGTCGACGAGCACCACGTCCTCGGGCATCACCTTCTCGCGCGGGAACGTGACCACCTCGTCGTTGACGGTCACGGCCCCTCTGCGGATGAGGTCGTCGCACGAGCGGCGCGAGCCGAGGCCCGCGCGCGCCAGGTAGATCACCAGGTTCATAGGCTGGCTCACGCCCGCCTCCTTTCGGCGTTGGCGAACAGGCGGGCACGGATCTCGTCGACCGCGGCCGCCTGCAGGGAGAACTCTTCCAGCGGCGGCAGCTCCTGCAGCGAGCGCAGCCCGAACAGCTTGAGGAAGCGCGCGCCGGTGCCGTAGAGGATCGGCGCTCCCGGCGTGTCGGCGCGGCCCTGCTGTTCAACCAGGCCGCGCTCTTCGAGAGAGCTCAGCGCCCACTCGCAGGACACGCCACGGACCTCCGCCGCATCCGCACGCGTGACCGGCTGCAGATAGGCGACCACGGCCAGCGTCTCGAGCAGCGCCGGCGTGAGATCGTCGGGGCGCTCGGCGCCGGTGAGGCTGCGCACGTCGGCGGCGCAATCGTCGGCCACGGCAAAGGTGATGCCGCCGGCCACGTCACGCAGCGTGATGCCGTGCCGCTCGGCGGCGTACTCGACGCGCAAGGCAGCCAGCGCCTCGTCGACCTCCGTCGCGGCGCAGCCGCACGCCGCCGCCATCTCGGAAGGAGGGAGCGGCCGCGACGATATGAACAGAAGCGCTTCGAGGCGCCGGGCGAGTGCGTACATGAGGTCCAGGGTCCACGGGTGACCGGGTGCGGTCGATGCTACCGCAGACGGGCGGCCGGCGTCACCCGGCGGATCACGACGCCGCGGCGGCGACCGGCGCCGGCCGCGCTATTCGCGTGACCAGGATGTCGCCGAGGTGCCGCTTCTGGCGGAGCACGGCCTCGCCCCCGGAGTGCAGCTCCAGCAGCGCGAAGAACGTGACGGCGCGTTCGAGGCGGTCGTCGGGCGCCACGTCCGCAAAAGTGAACTCGCCTTCGTCGCCGAGGATGAGCCGCAAGCGGCGCAGCTCTTTGACCAGCGACACGGCGAGATCGGCAAGGTGGCTGGTGTCGGGAAGCGGCGGTTCGCGCAGCAGCGGCGCGAGGGCCGCCGGCAGAGCCGCCGCCGGCAGGGCCCCTGCGGGGGCCGGCCGGCGCAGCAGGGCCGGCGGCACAGAGACGTTTCGATAGAGACGCGCGCTGTGCTCGTCCCAGCGCAGCCGCAGGGCGCCGGCGACGTTCTTGAACTGGCTGTAGCGCACCAGGCGTTCGAGGAGGCGCTCGGCGGCCTCGTCGGGGTCGAGGTCCTCGAGCTCCTCCTCGACATCCTCCTCGAGGAGGAGGCGCGACTTCATCTCGAGGAGCGCCGCGATCAGCACCACGAACTGCGAGGTCGCGTCGAGATCGAAATCGCCGCTGTCCGCCAGCTTCAAGACGTACTCGGCGATGATGCGCGAGACGCGCACCTCCCAAATATCGATCTCGTCCTTGAGGATGAGGGTGACGAGAAGATCGAAGGGCCCGTCGAAGACGTCGAGGTCGAGGTCGAATGAGCGGTGTGCCTGGTCTCCGACATCCGAGCCGGTTCCCCAGCTCGGTGGCGCCCCGCTCGCCGGTCCGCCTGCGGCTGCTGCGACGGGGGGTGCGGCGACGGCGGTCGTCTCAGCGCGCATCGCCGTCGCCGCCTGCGGGCCCACCGGCCCGTGGCCGGTCTGCACCGTCGCTGAGCAGGACGCGGATAGTCAGTCCTCCGGCTGGTTGACGAACGAAGGGATCTCGAAGTCGCCGCTGTCGAACGTGGGCGCCGGACCGAAGGGCGTACCTTTGCCCATGGGGCTCTCGCGGCGCGTCTCTTCAAGAGCGCGTGGGCGCGCCTGCGGCGGCGCGACCTCGGGGGACCGGCGGGTGGCCGGGTCGTCGAACCCGGTGGCCACCACGGTGATGGAGATCTTGCCCTCGAGGCGTTCGTCGACGACGGCCCCGAAGATGATGTTGGCGTCGTCGTCGGCGGCTTCGCTGATGACTCCGGCGGCCTCGTTGACCTCGTAGAGCGTGAGGTCGCTGCCGCCGGTGATGTTGAGCAGCAGGCCGCGCGCGCCATCGATGGACGTCTCAAGGAGCGGCGAGTGGATGGCCATGTCGGCGGCAGCCTGGGCGCGGTTCTCGCCGCCGGCCATGCCGATGCCGAGGAGCGCCGTGCCGGCGTCCTTCACGATCGTGCGCACGTCGGCGAAGTCGAGGTTGATCAGTCCGGGCACGGTGATGAGGTCGGTGATGCCCTGGACTCCTTGGCGCAGGATGTCGTCGGCGTGGCGAAAAGCCTCTACGACGCTGGTGTTGCGCTCCACGACCTCGAGCAGGCGGTCGTTGGGGATGGTGATGACCGTGTCGGCGACCTCTTTGAGGGCCGCGATGCCCGCCTCGGCCTGGCGCAGGCGGTGATTGCCTTCGAAGCCGAACGGCTTGGTAACGATGGCGATGGTCACGCCGCCGAGCTCGCGCGCGACCTGGGCCACGACCGGCGCGCCGCCGGTGCCCGTCCCGCCGCCTTCGCCGGCGGTGACGAACACGAGGTCGGCGCCGCGCAGCGCGGCCTTGAGCTGGTCGCGTGAGATCTCCATGGCTTCGCGCCCGACGTCGGGGTTCGCCCCTCCGCCGAGACCATGGGTGATCTCCTGGCCGATGTGGATCTTGACGTCGGCGTCGCACACGCCGAGCTGCTGTACGTCGGTGTTGACGGCGATGAACTCGACGCCCTTGACGCCCGAGTCGACCATGCGGTTGATCGCGTTTGTGCCCGCGCCGCCGACGCCCACCACCTTGATGGTCGTCACGTAGGGCCGCCCCTTGACGACCACGTCCTGGGCGTTGCTCTCGCTCGGCGGGCCACCGCTGTCGGTGCGCCGGAAGAGCTCGCTCAGTCCATCCTTCATGCTAGGACGATCTGCCATTCAGCACCTCCCGCGCGAGGGCGCGGTACGATTCGGCCCCTCTGCCCTTGGGATCGTACTTGAGTACCGAGGCCCCGATGACGGGCGCCTCGGCGAACTTGATCGTCTTGCGTACCACTGTGTCGAAGACCAGCGGGCCGAAGTTGTCGCGCAGCACCTCGATGGACTCCTTGCCGTGGCTGGTGCGGGCGTCGAAGAGAGTCGCCAGGATGCCCTGGATCTTGACGTCCGGGTTCAGGTTCTCGCGGATCATCTCGAGGGTCTTCTCGAGCTGCAGCAAGCCGCGCAGCGAGAGATACTCGCACTGCACGGGCACGATCACGCCCTCGGAGGCGGTGAGCGCGTTGATGGTGAGCAGGCCCAGCGAGGGTGGCGTGTCGATGAGGATGTAGTCGTAGCGCTCGCGCACCGGGTCGAGGGCGCGCTGCAGGGCGCGCTCGCGCCCGATCATCTGGGCGAGCGCCATCTCTGCGCCCGCAAGGTCGATGGTGGAGGCGGCCACGTCGAACTCGCACTCGTGGATGACGTCCTCGATGGGCGCGCGATGCACGAGGACGTCGTACATGCTCTTGTCGAGCCCCTCCGTGTCGATCCCCTGGCTCATGGTGAGGTTGCCCTGGGGGTCCATGTCGACGGCGAGCACGCGCAGGTCGTGCTCGCGCAGCGCAGCGCCGAGATTCACGGTGGATGTGGTCTTGGCTACGCCGCCCTTCTGATTCGCGAAGGCGATGACATGCGCCATTGATGCGTTACCCCTGTGTCGACACCACGTTAGAACGCAGTTCGGGCCGCAGGCAAGAATCCCTGCATCCCCCGTATGCGACGAGCCCCGCAGGACGCGCAGGGCTCGTCGCCAAGATCCTCATGATGGCAGCCGTCGCGGGAGGGTCGTCAGGCCTTGGGCTCCTGCGGCGGATCCGGGGCCTCGAGGGCCGCAGCGGCGACCTCGTCGGCCTCTGCCACGGGCTCAGCGTCGGCCTCTTCGATCACATCGTCATCGGAAGCCTCGATGTACTCGTCCTCTTCCTCGTCTTCCATGATGCTGGTGATCGAGGAGATGGCGCGCTTGAGGCAGCGGACCTTGGTGCGCTTGGCGATCTCGATCTCCACCCAGTCGTCACCGATCTTGCTGACCGTGCCGTAGAAGCCGCCGATGGTGACGACCTCGTCGCCCTTCTTGAGCATCGTGACCATCTGCGAGTGGGCCTGGCGCTGACGACGCTGTGGCCTGATAGCCAGAAAGTAGAAGATCCCGAAGAAGACCAGGATCCAAATGATGATGGCCGCGCCTCCGCCCATGCGGCTCAACCTCCTGCGGAATACCGTTCCGCGACGTGATTGGCAAAATCTGCGAAACGCCCGGCGCGAATGGCGACGCGGGCGTGTTCCGTCAATCTTATCAGAACCCTGAGGTTGTGTTGACTGAGGAGCTGCGCACCGAGCATCTCCTTCTGCAGTACGAGGTGGCGCACGTAGGCCCGCGTGAACGTGCGGCAGGCGTAGCAGTCGCAGGCCTCGTCGAGCGGCCGCAGGTCGGCGGCGAAGCGCGCGTTGCGCAAGTTCAGGCGGCCCTCGCCGGAGAACGCCGTGCCGGTGCGCGCGAGGCGCGTCGGGAGCACGCAGTCGAAGATGTCGACGCCGCGGCGCACGACCTCGAGCATCCCCAGCGGGTCGCCGATACCCATGAAGTAGCGCAGGCGATCGGCCGGAAGGACAGCGTCCATGAGCGTGACCGTGGCGAGCATCTCGTCGCCACGCTCGCCCACGCTGAGGCCGCCGATGGCGTAGGCGTCGAAGCCGACGCCCATGATCTCGGCGGCCGAGCGGCGGCGCAGCCCTTCGTCGACGCCGCCCTGCACGATGCCCACGAGCAGCTGATCGTCGCGCTTGTGGGCGGCCTTGCAGGCCGCCGCCCAGCGCGAGGTGCGCACCACGGCGGCCTCGATCTCGAGGCGCGCCAGGGTGCCGGGCGCGCACTGGTCGAAGGCCATGACGATGTCGGCGCCGAGATCCTCCTGGATGCGCATCGCCAGCTCGGGCGTGAAGAGGTGCCGGGAGCCGTCGTAGACCGAGGCGAACTCGACGCCGTCGTCGCGCACGACGCGGGTGCCCTCCAGGCTGAACACCTGGAAGCCCCCGGAATCGGTGAGGATCGGCCCCTCCCAGCCCATGAAGCCGTGGAGGCCGCCGTGCGCCGCGACCACCGCGGTGCCGGGGCGGAGGTACAGGTGATAGGTATTGGCGAGGACGATCCGCGCGCCGAGCTCTGCGAGCTCGCGCGGCGCCACCGCCTTGACCGTGGCCTTCGTGCCCACCGGCATGAAGCAGGGCGTCTCGACCTCGCCGTGAGGCGTGGTGAGGCGCGCGACCCGCGCCGCCCCGTCGCGCGCCTCCACCTCGAAGGCGAAGCCCCGTGCCGCCAGGGGCGCGCTCACAGCGCCAGCATGGCGTCGCCGAAGCTGAAGAAGCGGTAGCGCCGGCGCACCGCATGCGCGTACAGGCGCCGCGTCTGTTCCACGCCGCAGAAGGCCATCACCAGCGCCAGCAGGCTCGTGCGCGGCAGGTGGAAATTGGTGACCAGGGCGTCGACGACGCGAAAGTCGAAGCCCGGGGTGATGAAGAGGCTCGTCTCGCCGCGGTAGGCGGCCGGACCGGCGGGAGAGCCGCACGGCGCGCCGTCGGGCGTCGCAAGCAGCGCGCCGGCGGGCGCAGCCGCGTGCGGCGCGTGACGCGCCAGATGCTCGAGCGTGCGCACCGAGGTGGTGCCCACGGCCACGACGCGGCGGCCCTGGGCGCGCGCCGCCAGCAGGCGCGCCCACGTAGCCGCGTCGACCTCGTAGGTCTCGCTGTGCAGACGGCTCCCCGCCAGCGTCTCCGTCTGCAGTGGCTTGAAGGTGCCGAGGCCGACGTGCAGCGTGACCGTCTCGACGGTCACGCCGGCCTCGGCCAGAGCCGCGTCGAGCGCCGCCGTGAAGTGCAGGCCGGCGGTCGGCGCCGCGGCCGAGCCCACCACGCGGGCGTAGGTCGTCTGGTAGCGCTCGGGATCGTCCAAGATCTCGTGGATATACGGCGGCAGTGGCGTCACGCCGGCCTCTTCAAGGAGCTCGAGCACCGGCCGCTCCCCCCGGCTGGACACCAGCCAGCGACCCTCGCCCAGAGGCCGCTCGGCGACCAGCGGCCAGCCCTCGCCGAGCGCTTCGTTGAGAAGCGTCTCACCGGGGCGCGGGCGGCCGCGCAGGAGCACCTCCCAAGCTTCGCCCGAGCCGGCTCCGCCCGCCGGCGCCTCCGCCGCCGGGCGCAGGAACAGCGCCTCGAGGCGCCCGCCCGTGGCGCGGCGAAAGAACGCCCGCGCCGGGAACACGCGCGTGTCGTTGCGCACCAGCACGTCGCCGGCGCGCAGCAGCCCGGGCAGCTCCGCGAAGCGGCGATCATGAAGCGCGCCCCCGCCGCGCCGGCAGACCAGCAGACGAGAAGCATCTCGTGGTTCGACGGGGTGCTGCGCGACCAGCTCCGCGGGCAGATCGTAGTCGAGATCGGCGAGCCGCAGACCCTGAGCGTCGGCGACTCCGGGCGCCCCGCTGCGGCTCGTCATCCCGCCCTCTTGCGCAGCGTCCGTGCGTGCCAGGCTTCCCACTTGCTCGCGACGCAGCCGCAGTAGGCCTGCCGGTAGAGGTCGAGCCGCCGGCTCTCGGAGTAGCTCCGCCGAAAGACGTCGCGCAGGTCCAGATAGGCGAAGGTCACCCCATGCTCGTCGGCAGCGGCCTGCCCCGCCGCCAGAATGAGGTCGTGTCGCTGGTACGGGCTGACGCTCAGCGCCGTGCTGAAGCGCGGCATGCCCAGACGGGCGGCCGCCGCGGCCGCGGCCCGCAGGCGCAGGCCGAGGCAGGTGGCGCAGCGCTCGTCTGGGGTCGCCGCGGCGAGCGCGGCGACCCACTCGCGCCAGGCCGCCGCCTCAGACGGCCGCTCCTCGACCACAAGCCCGAGGCCGGCCTCCCGGCTGAAGCGAAGCATGCTCTCGAGGCGGCGCTCCACCTCGGCGGCGGGTTGGATGTTGGGGTTGTGGAACCATGCGACGGGCTCTACGCCACGCTCGCGCCAGGCCGGAACGGCCACCGTCGAACACGGCCCGCAGCAGACGTGAAGAAGAAGATCGTTCATCGTCCGAGTATAGCGCCGCGCAGGGAGAGGCCCCTCGCGTGACGAGCCTCGGCGCCAGCAGCCGGGCAGCCGGGCCGCGCCGACCGACGATTCGAGGCTCTGCTCAGCCCTCGTCGAACAGCGTGCCGGGCCCGGCCGGCGGCCTGAGGCCGCAGTGCTCGAAGCCCGCGCGCGTGAGCACGCGTCCGCGCGGCGTGCGCTTGAGAAAGCCCTGCATGATGAGGTACGGCTCGTAGACATCCATCACCGTGTCGGCCTCTTCGCCGAGCGCTACCGCCAGCGTGTCCAGGCCGACAGGGCCTCCGTCGAACTTCTGCGCGATCGTGCAGAGGATGTCGCGGTCGAGCTTGTCGAGCCCTTCGCCGTCGACCTGGAAGAGCTCGAGGGCGGCGAGGCAGATGCGGTGGTCGATGACGCCCTCGTGGCGCACCTCGGCGAAGTCGCGCACGCGGCGCAGCAGGCGGTTGGCGACCCGCGGCGTGCCCCGCGAACGGCCGGCGATCTCGAGCGCCGACTCCTCGTCGAGCTCGACCTTGAGGATGCCGGCGGAGCGCCTGACGATGGCGGCGAGCTCCTCGATCTCGTAGTACTCGAGCCGCTGCCACACGCCGAAGCGGTCGCGCAGCGGCGTCGTGAGCAGGCCGGTGCGCGTGGTGGCGCCGATGAGCGTGAACGGCTGCACCTGCATGCGGATGCTGCGCGCCGCCGGGCCTTCGCCGATCATGATGTCGATCTCGTAGTCCTCCATGGCCGGATAGAGGACCTCTTCAACGGCGGCGTTGAGGCGGTGGATCTCGTCGACGAAGAGGACGTCGCCCTCCTGCAGGTTGGTGAGCAGGCCGGCGACGTCGACCTTGCGCTCGAGCGCCGGCCCCGAAGTGGTGTGCATGCCGACGCCCAACTCGATGGCGATGATGCCGGCCAGCGTGGTCTTGCCGAGGCCCGGCGGGCCGGCGATGAGCACATGGTCGAGCGTGTCACCGCGATTCCGCGCGGCCTGCACGAAGATCTCGAGCTGCTCCTTGGCCGCGCGCTGGCCGACGAAGTCGGCGAACCGGCGCGGCCTGATGGTCAGCTCGAGGTCGCGGTCGTCGGCGCGCTCGTTGGGGTCGCCGAGGCGATCGACGGGCGGCGTCACGAGGCGCCCCGATCGCGCGTGAGGGCGTACTTGACCAGCTCTTCGAGCGGCGCAGCCTCGGGGGCGCCGCGAAGCGCCTCCTCGGCCTCGCGCAGGCTGAGGCCGAGGTGCTGCAACGCCGAGCGTGCAGCCAGGAAGCCGTCGCTCGGGGCGGGACCGCCGGCTTCGCCGGCCGGCGCCGGCGGCAGCTCCCCGACCTTGTCGCCGAGCTCCACCACGAGGCGCTGCGCGAGCTTCTTGCCGATGCCGGAGATGCTCTCGAACTTCTTCACGTCGTCGCGAGCCACCGCCAGCTCGAGCTCCTCCACCGGATAGCCGGAGAGCACCGCGAGAGCCACCCGAGGGCCCACGCCGCTGACGGCGATGAGCCACTGGAAGAAGACGCGCTCCCTTATGCTGCGAAAGCCGTAGAGCTGGAGCGCGTCTTCGCGCACATGGAGATACGTGTGCAGGCTGACCTCTTCGCCGAGCCTGGCGGACAGACCGCCGAGGGTGCGCCCCGAGGCCAGGACCTCGATGCCGAGGCCTCCCACCTGGACCACCGCGCGCTCGCCGTCGAGCAGCCGCAGCGTGCCGCTGATCGAAGCGATCATCGCCGCGCGCCCGGGGCGCGGCGGACCGCCGCGGTGTACGCGGCGCTGCTATGGTGAGTGTGAGTGATGGCGACGGCCAGCGCGTCGGCGGCGTGGTCGGGCTGCGGGATGCTCGCCAGGCCGAGAATGACCTTGGTCATCTCCTGCACCTGGATTTTGCCGGCGCGCCCGTACCCGGTGACCGCCTGCTTGATCTGCAGCGGCGAGTAGTCGCGAGGCGCGGTCTCCAAATCCGAGGCGGCCAGGTAAAGGACGCCTTTGGCCTGGCCGACCGCCAGCGCGGTCTTGACGTTCACGTTCACGAAGAGATCCTCGAGCACGACGATATCTGGCGAGAAGCGCTTGATGAGCCCCCGTGCCTGATCGTAGATCTGCCGCAGGCGGACGTGGGTCTCGTCCTTCGCGGAGGTGACGATGCAGCCGTAGCCGAGGGACTCGAGGCGGTTGCCGTCCTGCTCGATGACGCCCCACCCGGTGCTCGCCGTGCCAGGATCGAAGCCGAGCACGATCATGGTGTTCGCCCGACGATCAGGATGTGCCCCAGGCCGGGCCCCGCGGCCGTTGTCACCGGCTAGCCGGCCAGGCGCTCGAGGACGTCTTCGGGGATGTCGAAGTTGGTGTACACCTCTTGCACGTCGTCGTTGTCTTCGAGGGCGTCGACGATCTTCATGGTCTTGCGGGCGTCGTTCTCCTCGAGCATGACGGTGTTCTTGGGGATCATCGTGAGCTCGGCCTGGTCGGACTCGATGCCGGCCGCCGCGAGCCCCTCGCGCACGGCGGCGAGGTCGGCCGGCTGGGTGATGACCTGGAACTCGTCACCGTCCTGCACGACGTCGTCGGCGCCGGCGTCGATAGCCGCCGTCATTATGTCGTCCTCGCTGTAGCGGGTCCCGTCGACGACGATGGACCCGCGGCGCTCGAAGACCCAGGCGACGGCGCCGGGCTGCGCCAGCTGTCCGCCGTGCTTGGCGAAGATGTTGCGCACGTCGGCGGCGGAGCGGTTCTTGTTGTCGGTGAGGACGTCGACGATGATCGCCACGCCGGCGGGGCCGTAGCCCTCGTAGAGGATGCTCTCGTAGGCGACGCCGTCGGCGCCGCCCCCGCCCCGCTGGATGGCGCGCTCGATGTTGTCTTTGGGCATCGACTCGCTCTTCGCCTTCTCGACGGCGTTGGCCAAGGCGATGTTCATGTTGACTTCGGTGCCACCCTCACGGGCGGCTACCGTAATGGCGCGGGAGAGCTTGGAGAACAGCTTGCCGCGCTTGGCGTCTGTCTTGCCCTTCTTGTGTTTGATGGTGGCCCACTTGGAGTGCCCGGACACGAGGACACCACCTCCTCTCTCAGCGGTTGACGGGCGCCGCGAAACCGACCGGCCTCAGCTCTTGTGGGCCTCTTCCTTGTCGGCCTTTGCCTTGTCGATGATCTTCTGTGACAGGTGCGCGGGGACTTCCTCGTAACGCAGGACCTCCATGGCGTAGTCACCGCGCCCACCGGTCATCGACGTGAGATCCGGCGCATAGCTCAGCATCTCAGCGAGCGGCACCTCGGCGGCGACCACATCGGAATGCCCGCGCGGCGTCATGCCGAGCACTCGGCCGCGCCGCGAGTTGAGATCGCCGATAATGTCGCCGACGCTCTCTTCGGGCACCGTGACCTGGACGTTCATGATGGGCTCGAGCAGCGTGGGCTGCGCCTTCTCGGCGGCCGCCTTGAAGCCGATGGAGCCGGCGATCTTGAACGCCATCTCCGAAGAGTCGACGGGGTGGTGCGAACCGTCGTAGAGGATGACGCGCACATCGACCACCGGATACCCGGCCAGGAAGCCTTCGTGGGTGGCCTCCAGGACGCCCTTCTCAACGGCAGGGATGAAGTTGCGCGGGATCACGCCGCCGACGATCTTGTCGACGAATTCGACGCCCTCACCGCGCGGCATGGGCTGCACCTCGATCCAGGTATCGCCGAACTGTCCGCGGCCGCCCGTCTGCTTCTTGTGACGGCCCTGCGCCTTGGCGCTCGTCTTGACGGTTTCGCGATACGGCACCCGCGGCGGGTGCAGGTGCACCTCCACGCCGAAGCGGCGCTTGAGACGCTCGCAGATGACCTCGACGTGCAGCTGACTCATGCCGGAGACGATGGTCTCGCCGGTCTGCGGATCGCGGTGCTCTTCCATCATGAGGTCTTCTTCGGTGAGGCGACGAAGCGCCTGGATGACCTTGTCCTCGTCGCCCTTGTTCTTGGCCTCGATGGCGAAGCTCATGAGCGGCGAGGGGAAGTCGATGGGCGGGAAGGTGATGCGCGCACCCTCGGCAGCCAACGTGTCGCCGGTGACGACGTCCTTGAGCTTGGCCACTGCGCCGATGTCGCCGGCGCACAGGCCGTCGGTCGGCTTGGTCTCTTTGCCCTGGTTCTTGAGCAACTGGCCGATGCGCTCCTTGTGACCGTCGCGCCCGACGACCACATTGGCATCGCTCTTGATGGCTCCCTGGAAGACGCGGAAGACGTTGATGCGGCCGCTGAACTGGTCGGCCATGGTCTTGAACACGAAGGCGACCGCCGGCTTGGAGACATCGCAGGTAAGCTCCACGTCGGCGCCGTCGGCGCCGAGTGCCCGCGGCGGCGCGACCGCGTCGGGCGCGGGAGCCAGAGCGAGTAGATCGAGCAAGCGGTCGACGCCGATGAGGTGCGTGGCGGAGCCGGCGGCCACCGGAAACAGTTTGGCTTGGGCGACCGCCCTGGCGAAAGCCGCCTCGAGCTCGGCGGTGGTGATCTCCTCCTCTGCAAAGAACCTCTCGAGGAGCTCGTCGTCGGTCTCGGCGACGGCCTCGACGAGCTTGCCGCGCGCCTCTTCGGCGGCCGCCAAGAGATCGGCGGGGATGTCGCCCTCGGTGGCCGTCTCGCCGGCGTAGATGTGCGCCTTCATGCTCAGCAGATCGACGACGCCCTTGAAATCGTGCTCGCTGCCGACAGGGATCTCGACGGCCACGACCTGCGGGCCGAAGGCCTCGCGCAGGTGGTCGACGGCGACCGCGAAGTCGGCGCGCTCGCGGTCGAGCATGTTGCAGAAGAGGATGCGGGCCAGGCCGCGCTCGTCGGCGCGCGCCCAGAGCCGCTCGGTCTGGACCTCGACGCCGAGGACGCTGTTGACGACCACGAGCGCCGTCTCGACGATGCGTAGAGAGGCGATGGTGTCGGCCAGGAAGCTCGAGTCGCCGGGCGTGTCGAGGAGGTTGAAGCTGAGGCCCCGGCGCTCGATATGGGCGAGGCAGGCCGAGAGGCTGAGCTGCCGCCGCTTTTCGTCGTCGTCGTAGTCGGAGACGGTCGTGCCCTCGACCACGTGCCCCAGGCGATTGACCACGCCGGCCTTGTACAGCAGGCCCTCGAGCAGCGAAGTCTTGCCGGTGCCGCGATGGCCGACGAGGGCGATGTTCCTGATCTTGCCTGGGTCGTTCATCCGGGCTCTCCTCGTGTGTCGTCTCGCCGGCCCCTCGCGCGCGTGCACGCGAAGAGCAGGTCGCGTCCTGTCGGAAGCGTGAAGTCTAGCACAGGGCCCGGGTTTTCACGCGCCGCGCGAGGCCGCGGGACGACCTTCTGCGGAAGGCATAAATGCGAGGCCGGGGCTGGGGCGCTCGAGATGCCGCTCGGCCGCGGCGCCGCCGGCCAGCTTGAGCGCCTTGAAGCCGTACTTCTCGCGGACGCGGTCGACGGCCTCGCCGAGCGCCACCTCGCGCCAGCCCTCGTCGAGCGTGAGCTGGAAGGCGTTGTGCGTGAAGCCACTGACGCTCACGCCCACGAGACGGACCCAGCGGGCGCCGATGCCGAGCTCGTCGAGCAGCGCCACGGCCGTCTCGTAGAGAGGCCGCGTGACGCTGACGGGGCGCGCCAGCGTGCGCCGGCGCCCCACAGTGTGAAAGGTGTTGAAGCGCACCTTGAGCGCGACGGTGCGCGCCGCCAGGCCCTTGCCGCGCAGCTCGGCGACGGCGTGATCGGTGAGCGAGAGCAGGGTGGCGCGCAGCAGTTCGACGTCGTTGGTGTCGTCGGCGAAGGTGACCTCGCGGCCGACCGACTTGGGCAGCGGCCGCGCGCTGCGCACCGGCGAGAAGCTGCGCCCCAGGGCGAGCTGGCGCAGGCCGTGGGCGCCGCGCCCGAAGGCCGCGGCGAGCAGCGGGAAGGGAACGTCTTGCAGCATGCCGACCGTGGTGAGGCCGAGGGCGGCGAGCCGCTCCTGCGTGACCGGTCCGATGCCGCAGACCTCGGCGACCGGCAGCCCGCGCAGGCGGCCGTGGACGTCGGCGTCGGTGAGCTCGCCGATACCGGCCGGCTTGCTCATGCCGGCGGCCAGCTTGGCCAGCAGCTTGGTGGGCCCGATGCCGATGGAGCAGGTGATGCCGTGGGCGTCGTACACCTGCTCCTGGACGCGCAGGGCGATGGCCCGCGGCGGCCCGAACAGCCGGCGGCTGCCGGTGACGTCCAGATAGGCCTCGTCGATGGAGGCGACCTCGACGAGATCGGTGTAGTGCCCGAGCAGCTCGACGAGGTCGCGGTGGACGGCCGTGTAGGCCTTCATGTCGACCGCAAGAAACACGCCCCGCGGGCAGAGACGCTCGGCCTGGAAGATGGGCATGGCGCTGTGGACGCCGAAGGCGCGCGCCTCGTACGAACACGCGGAGACGACGCTACGGCCGCCGCGGGCGCCGCCGACGATCACCGGCAAGCCGCGCAGCTCGGGGCGCCGCGCCTGTTCGACCGAAGCGAAGAAGGCGTCCATGTCGAGGTGCAGGATTGCGCGGTGTGAGGCGAACATATGTTCGCATCTTACCCCCGCGCCAAGCGTCTGGTCAATCGCGCCGGGAAGGCAGAGCGGCGGCGCGCGGACGCTACTTGCTGCGGCGCGCCACGTCGACTGTGTACATCCACGACCCCGAGGCGCCGTTGAACGCGCCGGAGACGCAGCCGACGCCGACGTCGCGCCAGCGCCGGCCGAGGATGATCGTGCGATGGTACGCAGACTGCATCCAGGCGCTGAAGACGGCCTCCGGCGTGCCGACGATGCTCATGCCCCAGCCGATCACCTCGGAGATCGCCCAGGAACGACAGCCGCTCGTCGCATAGCCGGCGCGGCGCGCGCGAGTGGCGCAGCTCGCGCCGCCCGGCGACGAGTGCGAGAAGTAGTGACGGCGCATCATGTCGCGGGAGTGTGCCACGGCGGCGCGGCTCAGCGCCGCGTGCACGCGCAAAGGCGCCAGCCCACGTTGCGTGCGGGCGTGATTGATGAGCCGGAGCATGACGGCCTCGCCGGTCGTGCCGTCGGAAGCACGCACCGGTCCCGCCGCCACAGCCGCGAATGCCAGGACGAGGATGAGCGCGGCGCACGCCGCGCAGATCGGCTTGGGCATGTGAGTCCTCCCCACGGCTCGTGTGGACATTGCCGGCACGTTCGCCGTTCGCCTCGTCAGCCCTGCACGACGAGGGCTAGGCGAGGGACGTCACCCCAGAGCGTCTCGAGGCGATAGAAGGCGCGCGCCGCCGGCGTGAAGACGTGGACGACCACGTCGATGAAGTCGATCAGGATCCACTCGGCTTCGCGCTCGCCCTCCACGCGCGCCGCGCGCCGTCGCGCGCGAAGCTTGCCCTCGATCTCCGCGGCGATGGCTTTGGTCTGGCGGGGGTTGGCACCGGTGGCGATCACGAAGAAGTCTGTCCAGCTGACGGCGTCGCCCATCGCGAGGACGACGATGTCCTCGGCCTTCTTGTCGGCGGCATGCGCGGCGATGTCGCGCGCCAGCTCTTCTGCCGTCGTGAGCTCTGCTTCGAGTGCTACGGCTGGTCCTTTGGCTCGGTGTTCTTGGCGTCGGCGCCGACTATGACCACGACCGTGTCTGCCGGCAGGTCCGCGCCGTCGAGGACGACGCCGCGACCGAGTATAGCACGGATGTCCTCGGCCAACGGAAGGGCCTGGCTGCCCGCAAGGATCTGCGTCTGGCGGTAGTCGAAGGTGTCGGCATTGGTCGGCGGCGGAAGGTTGACGTCCAGGATGGCAAGCTGCTCCGCGACAGCCTGGCCGGCGCCCACGCGCCCACTGCCGTTGCGCACGACGACCGTAGAGCGACCGCGAAAGCCCGGCGCCTTGCGCGTGATCTGCGCCATGATGTCGTCGCCCTTGGGGACGAAGGCGAACTGACCCTCGGCCACGCGTGAGTGCGACGGGAAGCGAGCCACCACGGCTTCACCGCCGGTGAGCCCTGTGAGCGCGTCGTCGAGATACCGCGAGTCGGAGGCGCCCGAGGCTCGCGCCGCGGCGGCGCCGACCGCCTTGGCCCGCACGTCGCCCGGGCGCAGCGCCGCCGCGTCGAGCACCGCGTTCCAGAGCGCCTCCTGCATGCGCCAGGCGTCGTAGCCGCTCGGCCCGCTGGCGGCGAAGAGCGCGGGTACTTCCGCGGCCGACACAACGGTGCTGCCCTTCTTGAACATGCGCGGCGTGCCCGCGACGTCGAGCTCGACGGGGTCCCGCAGCGAGATCTGGTACTCCCCGGCCGCGGTGAGGTCGCCGAGGGCGGTGACCGGCAGCTCGTACTGCGCGTCGATGGAGGCGCCCACGACGCGCTGCAGATCCTGCTTGAGGGTGCCCGCCGCCATCGCGTCGCCGGCGAAGACGTACTCCCCGTTCGGCCCTTCGAGCAGCAGCTCCTTGGGGATCACGTACAGGGCGGGAGCCCCGGCGGCCGGGTCCTTGACGACCAGCGCGGCCGCCACAGGCACGCCGGACCCCGGCGCGGTCAGGGTGACGAGCGCAAGGTACCCGGGTTTCATCTGCTCCTCAGGCTTCTTCAGCCAGCGCGATCCGAAGTACCAGGCGCCGAGCACGGCGCCGAAGGCAACGGCGCCGGCGAGGGCGTAGAGTACCCAAGCTTGCCAGAGCTCCGCCTTCGTGCGGCGGCGCCGGCGCAGACGATCGAGCCTGTAGCCTTTAGTTGCCGGCATGGGTCTCGTTGTACAACGCCAGAGCCTCGGGAACCACCCCGCGCCCGCGGCCGATGAGGTCGAGCAGGCTGATGCGGACCGCGGCCGCCACGGCCGCGTCGAGCGAGGCGCGCGCCAGAGCGCGCACCTCATCGAGGCCCGGGAACGCGCGGCCGGGCTCGCAGAAGTCGGCCACATACAGGCACTTCTCGAGTATCGTCATGCCGGGACCGCCGGTGGTGTGGCGGGCGATCGCAGCGGCGATGTCCGCGTCGAGGCCGGCCGCGGACAGCTCGGCGGCGGCCACGGGGCCGTGAAGGATGTGCTTGGGACGCCGCGCCGCGATCGGCCCTACCGCGAGGCCGTAGCGCGCGGCAGCGGCCAGCGTCTCGGCGTCGCTGAGATCCCGGCAGTAGTCGTGCAGCAGGCCGGCGATCGCCGCCGCTTCGGGCGCGGCGCCGAAGCGCCGCGCCAGCTCCGCGGCTTCGGCCGCCACGCGCCGCGAGTGCTCGCGGCGCTTCTCCGGCAGGCGCTCGGCGATGAGCAGCTCTGCCTGCGCGCGATCGATCACGCGAACCGGTACAGGCCGCGCTCGAAAATGAGCTCCTGAACGGTTTCCGGCACAAGATAGCGAATGGGCAGGCCCCCGGCGACGCGCGCCCTGATCTGGCTCGAGGAGACGCCGACCGGCGGGGCGTCGAGAATCGTGACCCGGCCGGCGCCCCAGCGCGTCACGGCAGCCGCGACGAGCGCAGGGTCATCGCCGGGCCGCGGCGCCACGGCAAGGGTGCAGCGCGCGAGCACGCCCTCGGGGTCGCACCACGTGTCGAGCTGCAGGAGCGAATCGGAGCCCATGATGAACACGAGGTCGCGCCCCGGGAAGCGCTCGGCCACGGCGCCCAGCGTGTCGCGCGTATACACGAGGCCGCGCTCGATCTCCAGGCCCGACTCGACGAAGCGGATGTCTTCGGCGACGGCCAGCGCGGTCATCTCGAGGCGGACGCCCGCCGCCGTGCGCTCTGCGAGGTCCTTGTGCGGCGGCGCGGCTGCCGGCACGAAGAGCACGCGCTCGAGAGAGAGCCGCGCGTGCGCCTCGGAGGCGATGACGAGATGGCCGATGTGCGGCGGGTCGAAGCTGCCGCCGAGAATGCCGAGACGCGGACGTGCCTCGTGCACGGCGCTAGGGGCGCACCTGTCCGTCGCCCCACAGCTCGTACTTGACGCAGGTGAGCTCCTGGAGGGCGATGGGGCCGCGGACATGAAGCTTCTGCGTGGAGATGCCCATCTCCGCGCCGAGCCCGAACTCGCCGCCGTCGGTGAAGCGCGTCGACACGTTGACGTACACGCAGGCGGCGTCGACCTCGGCGGTGAACCGGCGGGCGGCGCCGAGGTCTTCGGTGACGATCGCTTCGGAGTGGTGCGTGCCGTACGTGGCGATGTGTTCCAGGGCTTCGTCCAGGGAGTCGACGACGCGCACGGCGAGCTTGAGCGCCAGGAACTCGGTCTCGTAGTGCGTCTTGTTGGCGCGCTTCAGTGACGGATCGCCCAGCACGTCGGCGGCAGCCTTGTCGACCACCAGCTCGACGCCGCGCCGCTTCAGCTCTTCGACGGCGCGCGGCAGGAGCGCGACGGCCACGTCGCGGTGGACGAGCAGCGTCTCGATGGCGTTGCAGACGCCGGGGCGCTGACACTTGGCGTTGACGATGATGGGCACAGCCTTGTCCAGGTCGGCCGCGGCATCGACGTAGACGTGACAGTTGCCGCCGGCCGCGTAGATCACCGGGACCTTGCTGTGCTGCATGAGGTAGTCCTTGAGCTCCTCGCCGCCGCGCGGGATGACGAGATCGACGTAGCGGCGCTGTTCCAGCAGCTCGTCGAGCTCGCGGCGATCCGGCGTGAGGTACGAGACCGCCTCCCGCGGCAGACCGGCTGCGATGACGGCACCCTGGACCACCTCGGAGAGGATGCGGCTGGAGTGCATGGCGGCGCTGCCGCACCGCAGGATGACGGCGTTGCCGGTCTTGAGACACAGGCACGCGGCGTCGACGGTGACGCCGGGGCGCGCCTCGTAGATCACGGCGACGACGCCCAGAGGCACGCGGACCTTGCGCAGCTCGACGCCGTTCGCGAGGCGCCAGCCGTCGACCAGCTGCCCGACGGGGTCGGGCAGCGCCGCCAGGGCGCGCACGCTCGCCGCCACCTCGCGCAGGCGGTCTTCGTCGAGAAGCAGGCGATCGACGAGCGCGTCGGGGAGCCGGTTCTCGCGGGCCAGGCGCAGGTCCTCGGCGTTCTCGGCGAGGATCTCGGCGGCGCGGCGGGCGAGGGCGTCGGCGACGTTGCCGAGCGCCTCATCCTTGCGCGCCCGAGTGAGGCCGGCCAATACGCGCGAGGCGCGCTGCGCCGCCGCACAGGTCTGTTGCACGCTCACTCGGCCTCCTCGCCGACCAGCACCAGGCAGTCCCGGTGCACCACTTCGTCCTCGAGATGGGGGCTCAGCGCGCGCAGCTCATCGCTGCGCAGACCGCGCACCCGGCGCACGTCGCGGGCGCTCATCGTGGCCAGCCCTCGGGCGATCTCAAGGCCGCCCGCGTCGACGATGGCGACCGCGTCGCCGGCAGCGAAGCCGCCATGGACGGCGTGCACACCGACCGGTAGCAGGCTGCCACCCCCCGACGCCAGAGCCCGCACGGCACCGGCGTCGACCTCAAGCGTACCACGCACAGGCTTGGCATAGCGCAGCCAGAGCTTGAAGGCCGACACGCCGGCCGGCCGCGGGGACACGATGGTCCCCACCGGTTCTCCGGCGACGGCGGCCGCAAGGACGCCCGGCCGGGCGCCGTTGGCGATCACGGTGCGCACGTCGGCGGCGGCGGCCATGACGGCGGCCGCCACCTTGCCGCGCATCCCCCCGGCGCCGCGCCGGGACGCCTCGCCGACGTCGAGCGCGACGAGGTCGCGCGGGTGCTCGACGCGCTCGACAAGGCGGGCCCCTGGGTCGCGCCGCGGGTCGCTGGTGTAGAGCCCGTCCTGATCCGTGAGGAGCACCAGCATCGAGGCGCGGAGCATGATGGCCACCTGGGCGGCAAGCACGTCGTTGTCGCCGAAGCGGATCTCGTCGGTAGCGGTGGTGTCGTTCTCGTTGACCACGGGCACCACGCCCCAGCCGAGGAGCCTGCGCAGCGTGTTACGCGCATTGACGTAGCTCGTGCGCCGCGCGAAGTCGTCGCTCGTGAGGAGCACCTGCGCGGCGATCAGCTCGTGGTCGCCGAAAAGTCGCTCGTAGTGGGCGAACAAGCGGCCCTGGCCCACCGCGGATGCGGCCTGCAGGGCCGGCACCAGGCGCGGCCGCTCGGCGACGCCCAGCACGTGCTGGCCGCAGGCGATGGCCCCGCTGGAGACGAGAACGACGCGGCGTCCGCCGTGCACGAGCTCCGCTACGTCGCCGGCCAGGCCGGCGAGCAGGCGGCGCCGCAGACGCAGGTGATCGTCGGCCACGGTGCTCGAGCCGACTTTGACGACGATCGTCTTCACGCGAATTCGAGCTCCTGGGCGCCTACGACGACGGTGTCGCCGGGCATCGCGCCGGCGGCGCGCAGGGCATCGTTGAGCCCGGCGCGCTCGATGAGCTGCTGCAGGTAGGCGACGGCGTCCTCGTTGCCCAGGTCTGCCTTGGCGAACAGGCGCTCAATCTGCACCCCGCGCACCACGAAGTGCTCGCCGTCGCGCTCCACGGTGAAGGACTCGAGGCGGCCATCGGCAGGGCGCAGCACGACCGCCGCAGCCGCGGCCGCGTCGGCGGCGGCGGCCGCGGCCTGCGCCTCGCGGGCGCCCGCCATGACGCCGGCGAGCGCCGCCACCAGCTCGTCCAGCCCGTCGCCGCCCTGGGCGGAGACCAGGAGCGACGCCGCCGGCCACGCGAGGCCGGCAAGAAACGCGCCGGCCTCTTCGCTGCCGGTGGCGTCCAGCAGGTCGGCCTTGTTCACGACCACGACGGCGGGCCGCTCGAGGAGCTCGGCGCGGAAGGCGCCGAGCTCACCGCGGACCGTGGCCAGCGCTCCCGGCCAGGCGGCCGGCCCGTCCCCTCCGTCGAGCACGTACATCAGCAGCGCCGTGCGCTCGATGTGCGCCAGAAAGCGGTGCCCGAGGCCGGCACCGTCGCTGGCTCCTTCGATAAGGCCGGGGATGTCGGCGATGACGGCCGTGCCTTCGCCCAGGTAGAGAACGCCGAGGTTGGGCTCGATGGTTGTGAACGGGTAGGCGGCGATCTTGGGATGCGCCCGCGTGAGCGCCGCGAGCAATGACGACTTGCCGGCGTTGGGGAGCCCAACCAGACCGATGTCGGCGAGAAGCTTCAGAGACAGGGTCAGCCAGAGCTCCTCCCCGTCCAGCCCCTTCTCTGCGAACTTCGGAGCCTGACGTGTGGAGCTCTTGAAGCAGACGTTGCCGCGGCCGCCCTCGCCGCCGCGCGCGACCAGCAGGCGCTGGCCCTCAGTCACGAGGTCGCCGAGCACGCCGCCGTCGGCGCCGAGCACCTCGGTGCCCACCGGCACCTTGACCTCGAGCACGCCGCCGTCGGCGCCGCGCTTGTTGGCGCCGCGGCCCTGGCCGCCGTCGATGGCGCGAAAGTGGTGCTTGTGGCGGAAATGGCTGAGGTCGTGAAGCTGGCGCGTGGCCACCAGAACTACGTCGCCGCCGGGAGCGCCGTCGCCGCCGTCGGGACCGCCCTTGGGCACGTACTTCTCGCGGCGAAAGCTCATGGAGCCGTTACCGCCGCGGCCCGCGCGCACGCAGATGCTGGCCCTGTCGAGCATGATGGGGGCCGCCGGCCGGGGCCGGGCTGCGCTCAGGCCTCGGGGACGACCGAGATGAAGCGCCCAGCGCCCTTCGCGGTGAAAACGAGCCGCCCGCTCACCTTGGCGAAGATGGTGTGGTCGACACCGATGCCGGTGTTCTCGCCGGGGCGGAACTTCGTGCCACGCTGGCGCACGATGATAGATCCTGCCGGGACCACCTGGCCGGCGAACGCCTTGACACCGAGACGCTTGGACTCAGAGTCGCGACCGTTGCGGCTGGTGCCGGCGCCCTTTTTATGCGCCATCAGGCTTCTCCTTGGGCTCCTTGAGGGTGATCGACTCGATCGTCAGCTTGCTCAGCCGGCTGCGATGACCCTTCGTCTTCTTGAACGTGCTCTTGGGCTTGTAGGTAAAGACCTTGATCTTATCGCCGAGCACATGCTCTTTGACTCTGGCCTTGACCTTGGCGTGCTTGGCGGCGTCGCCGTCGAACGTACCGCTGTCCGTGCGCACGGCCAGAGTATCGTAGGTGACGCTCTTGCCTTCTTCGGCGTCGACGCGATCCACCACGATGGTGTCGCCGGCGCTCACCTTGAATTGCTGTCCACCGGCGCGGATGACCGCGTACGTGACATCGGACTTCGTCATTTCAACTCCCCACAAGACAACGGCAGATGATGATAGCCAACCGGGCCGAGGCCGTCAAACCGCACGCGGCTGGGGCCTGCGGGCCCGCGAGCGCCCACGAGGCCTCGCGCCGCGTGGTCGGCCCCAGCCTGACGCGCTCCTGTCGGCACGTCAAGTCGACTCCTGCTTCAGGACGGCGGCGTAGGCGCCCGTGCGCGCCGTGTCGGTGATGCGCACCTTGCGGCGCTTGCCGAGGAACTGGCGGCCGCCCTCGACGATGACCATGTAGCCTTCGATGTAGCCGACGGCGTCGCGCGGGCTATAGGTGAGGCTGAACTCCAGCTCGATCTCGACCTCCTGCCCTTCCTTCACGGGGATGCGCTGCTCCTGGACGTGCGCCGCGGCGCCCTCGGAGAGCACGCGGAACGTCTCGACGGGGAGGCCGGCGCCGCCTTCGAAGAACACGCGCCGGCCGATCTGCTTCTCGAGCTTCTTCAGGCGCTCGCCGCTGAGCCGCTCGGCGACGCCCCCGCTCACCTCGATGAGCCAGGCCTTGGCCTGGGACTTGCGCGCCAAAGTTCGCACGCGGCGCTCGACGTTGAGCGCCATGGTCTCGTCGCTCATGACGCGTGCCTTTCCGAGGCAGGCGGGGCACGTACGCGTAAGGATTCCGCGCGCCCCGTCTGTGGTGTTCTGGCGCGTCATCTCCACGAGCCCCAGGGGCGAGAGCTCGACCACGTATGTCTTGGTGCGGTCGGTCTCGAGCTCGGCCTCGAGTGTGGCGAGCACCATCTCACGGTTCTTGGCGTGCGCCATATCGATGAAGTCAATGATGATGATGCCGCCGATGTCGCGCAGGCGCAGCTGGCAGACCACCTCGCGCGCCGCTTCGAGGTTGGTCTTCGTAATCGTGTCCTCGAGGCCCTTGCCGCGCGTGAAGCGGCCGGTGTTCACGTCGATCACGGTGAGAGCCTCGGCGTGATCGATCACGAGGTTGCCGCCGCTCGGCAGAGGAACGCGGCGCTCGAGGGCCTTGGCGATCTGGTCTTCGATGCCGTAGGCCTCGAAAAGCGGTTCCTCGCCGGTGTGCTGATGCACTTTGGGCAAAAGCTCCGGTGCCTCCTTGTCGAGAAAGGCGACGATGGCCTTGTGCCGTTTGGGATCGTCGACGATAAGGCTCTCGCAGGTGTCGTTGAAGAGGTCGCGGGCGACCTCGATGGAGATGTCGACCTCTCTGTGCACGAGCCCCGGCGCTTTGACGGTCTCCGCCTTCTTCTTGAGCCGCGACCAGAGGCGAGAGAGATACCGCAGGTCGCGCTGGAGATCCTCCAGACCGTGGCCCTCGGCGATGGTCCGCACAATGAGGCCGGCGTTCTTGGGCTTGAGCTCGCGTGAGACGTCGCGCAGCCGCTCGCGCTCGGCCTGCCCGAGCCGCCGCGACACGCCGGCGCCGCTGCCTCCGGGCACGTACACAAGATAGCGCCCGGCCAGCGAGATCTTGGTGCTCAGACGGGCGCCCTTGCTACCCATGGGGTCCTTGGTGACCTGGACGAGCACCTGCTGGCCGTTCTTGAGCGCGTCGCCGATGCGTCGCGCCCGCTTCTCGCCCTCCGGCGCCGTCACTTCGTCGACGTACAGGAAGCCGTTCTTCTCGAGGCCGAAATCAACGAACGCGGCGTCGATGCCGCCGAGCACGCTCTCGACCTTGCCCTGATAGATGTCGCCGAGATACGACTTCTTGTCGGGACGCTCGATGTAGATCTCGGCCAGGCGGCCGTCTTCGACCAGCGCGACACGCAGCTCCTGCCCGTCGTCGGTCACGAGGATGAGCTTGCGCTTGGGCTGCTCGGCGACCACTCCCAGGCGGCGCGGCGGCGGCGCCGTCATCGGCGTCGCCAGGCCGCTGCCCTCGTCCTGGCGCACGATGGCCTTGGGCCGGCGGCGGTCACGCTCGCGAGACTTGGCCTCCCGGGTCGCCGGGGCCGCCGGCTTGACGGCCGCCTCGGCCTTCTCGGCCGCGGGTGCCGGCTCGGGCTCCTGCGCGTCGAGCACCGGTGCGGCTTCGTCCTCACCGGCGCGCTTTTCGCGGGCACGGCGCCCGCCGCGGGCGCCGCGACGGCGGCGTTTGGACGCCGCCGCCTCGTCGCCGGTCCGGCCGGCCTCGTCCGACGCCGGCGCGGCGTCGTCCTGCTGCGCCCCCGGCGCCGGCGGTTCGCCTGGTCCCGCGACCACGGCCGCGGCAGTCTCCGGCGCCGGCGCCTCGGTGGGCGCAGCCGCAGCTTCGAGAGCGGGCGCGGGTGCCACGGGCTGGCGACGGCGGCCGCGCCTCGCCGCCTGCGGCCCGTTCACTGTGGATCCTTCGGACGGCGCTTCCGGCGCTGCGGGTGCCGGCGACGGTGGGGACGCCACCTCACTCACCGCCTCCTCGGCCTCACGCACGACCTCGTCGTGGACGGCGTCGGCTTCTTTGCGGCGGCGGCGTCCGCCGCGTGAACCACGATGACGCCGCTTCGGCCCCGTCGCGTCGGCGGCAGTCTCCGCGTCCGCCTGGGCGGCGGCGCCGGCCGCGGCCTCGGGAGCCGCCGGCGCCGGCGCGGGCGCAGGGGTTGCCGCCACGGCCTTCGCGGCGGTGGACGGGCGGCGGCGCGCGGATGGCTTGTTCGCGATCGCTGCCGGCTCAGGAGGTACCGTCCTCGTGGAGTCTGCGGCCGGCGGCTCGCTGGGGGCCGGCAGCGGCGACCGCGAACTGGTCCTTCCGCGCGGCGGGGCGCCACTGGGCGCCGCGGCGATGGGGATCAGGGGCGCCGTGGGCAGCGCTTCCTCAGGCGGCGTCGCGTCTGCCGGTCGCGGCCGGGCAGTCTCACTCGCGCCGGGCTCGGGCCCGGCGGCCGCGGCGACCTGCGGCTCGGCCGGCTTACGCCGGCGGCGGCCGCCACGAGCGCCTCGTCTGCGGCGGCCGGCAGCGGCCTCTCCCGCACCGCCCCGTTCGTTGCCCGCCGGTCCCGCGGCGGACGCGCGTCCGCCGGTCTGCGGCTCGGGGGGCGTCGCCGACGGCTCGCCGCCGACCGACGCCTTGTTCTCTGCGCTCACCTTGACACACTCCTTTCGGCCCCGAGGCTTGGCCCCGGCGGCAAACCTTTCCAGATGATTCGCCGGCGCTTCAGGCCGCGCATCACCGGGTCGACCTCCGCCCAGGTGGCGATGAGATCGATGAGCTCCTGCGGTCGCGCCGCGCCGTCGTCGCGGTGCCGGATGGAGAACGAGAGCCTCGCTCCCCCCGGCACCGCCTCGGCGGCGGCGTGGACGACGTAGTCCTTGAGGTCGAGCGTGCGCCTGCCCTTCGGGGACACGCGCTCGCGAACGACCGATACTTCCGTGGCATAGCGTTCGACGGCGGCCTGCACGGCGCCTGCGTCGCCTTCGAGCACGCACGTATACCGGGCTTCGAGGGCCTGCGGCCTGGGGTGCTGTTCCCCGACGACGATGACGGCCGCAGGGATGAGGCCGGGCGGCGCGGCGGCGCGCAGCTCGCGCAGCGCCCCCGCCGGGCCCGGCAGGTCGGGCGGAACTTCAACGACGGCCAGCTCTTCGCAGCCCGCGGCGCCCACCGGCAGCGGCAGGGGCAGAGAGAGCCGCGGCTTCGGTCTCATGCCTTGAGACAGGGCGATGGGCACGCCGGCGCGCGCGAAGGTGCGCTGCACGGCGCGCGCCGTATCGAGGTGTGACAGGTACACGGCAGGTCCGCCGCGTGAGAAAGTGAGCAGCCACCAGGTCACGGCAGCACGTCCATCTCGACGCCGCCACCGCAGACTCCGCAGGGCGCGCAGCGCCCGTCGCGGCAGTCGCCGGTGAGCTCGCCGCGCCTGCCGCGGGCGCGCTCGTCGGCGAGGAAGGACCGCGTCACGCCCGCGTCCACGGCCGACTCCCACGGCAGGGTCTCATCGCCATGAAGGTCCGCCGTGCCCAGCTCGATCCCCGTGGCGGCGGCCGCAGCCTCCCAGATCTCGGGGCGGAAGTGCTCGCTCCAGCCGTCGAAGCGCGCTCCGCGTCGCCAGGCCTCCTCGACGAGCCGGTGGCTGCCGGGCCCGCCGCGCGCCAGCGTGGCCTCGACCTGCGAAGCCGCGACGTCGTGAAAGCTCACCCGCACGCCGCGCGGCAGCGCGGCGCGCAGCAGCCGCTGCCGCCGGCGCAGGACCGCCGCGCCGGCGAACGGCTCGAGCTGGAACGGCGTGTGCGCCTTGGGCACGTAGGAGGACACGGCCACAGAAAGACGCGCGCGGCCGCGCGCGATGTCCTTCGCGAGGCGCGCGGCCGTGCCGGTCATGCGGGCGATGCCGGCGACGTCGGCGTCGGTCTCGCCGGGCAGACCGATCATGAAGTACAGCTTGAGACCGGTGAAACCGCCTGCGAACGTGGCACGCACGGCCTCCTCGAACTGGGCGTCGTCGACACCTTTGTTGATGGCGTCGCGCAGCTCCTGGGTGCCGGCCTCGGGAGCAAGCGTGACCGACCCGCGCTGGTCGGCGGCGAAGCTGCCGAGGCTCTCGGCGGCCGAGTCGATGCGCAGCGACGGCAGGGAGACGCGCACCCCCGGCCGCAGGGCGCGGATGCGCGTGAGCGCTTCCCCTATCCCCGAGTAGTCGCAGGAGCTCAGAGAGAGTAGCGAGACCTCGTCGCAGCCGGTCTCGCCGAGCAGCCGCTCGGCCGCCTCGACCACGAGATCGACGGGTCGTTCGCGCACCGGCCGGTACCACATACCGACCTGACAGAAGCGGCAGCCCGCGGTGCAGCCGCGCATCACCTCGACGATCGCCCTGTCGTGCACGGCCTCGAGCACCGGCACGACCGGCCGCAGCACCGGCGGAGTGCTCGAGAACGCCGTAAAGACCTGGCGCCGCGCCGGGCGCTCGCTCACCCCCGGCAGCCACATGCCGGGGACGCCGGCGAGCGCCCGCAGGCGCGCGGCGCGCGAGGGCACCGCCAGAGCGTCGACGATCTCGTCCAGCCGGTGCTCGACCTCGCCGATGAAGAAGGCGTCGAAGAACGGCGCCAGAGGCCACGGGTCGGCCACGGCCGGCCCGCCGCCGAGCACGATGGGGCAGCCTTCGCCACGTTCGGCGGCATGAAGCGGAAGGCCCGCGAGGTCGAGCATCTCGAGCACGTTCGTGTACGTGAGCTCGTGCGGCAGCGTGAAGCCCCAGAGATCGCAGCCGGCGACCGGCTGCATGGCCTCGAGCGTCCACAGCGGCACGTCGTGAGCGCGCATCAGGGCGGCCATGTCGGGCCACGGGCAGTAGGCGCGCTCCGCCGCCGCCGGCGTGGCGTCGTTCAGGTGGGCATAGAGGATCTGCAGGCCCGGGTTGGAGATGCCGATCTCGTACACGTCCGGGTAGGACAGCACGATGCGCGGGCTCGCGCCGGGCTTGAGACGGAGGTTGAACTCGCCGCCCGTGTAGCGCCCGGGGCGCGTGACGCGCGCCAGCAGTCTCGCTACTTCATCCCGTACCCAGCCCTCGCTGCATGAATCCAGGGAGCCTGGAGCGTGCGCGTTCAAGTTGACGGCTAATCCTTTGCATGTGCGAGAGCTGGAGCGGGGCCCCACTCTCGAAATACGCGATGGCGGCCTCGCCCAGTGCCACCGTACCGGTGAATCCGACGGCTCCCTTGAGAGCCCAACCGAACCCCGGCACGAAGTCGAGCGCCTGGCGCGCCAGGGCGCGGAAGACAAACGCAGTACCGACCACAGAGAGGATCTCGAGAGCGCGGTCGAAACCGATGACCTCTCCGTAGGCGGTCGCGATCTGGAGGACCATGCGGACCTGGTTCGCGGTCATCGCCGGCATGTCGGCGCCGGGGATGATGACCACGGCGCCGATCACGGCGTTCTGTGAGGCGTTGGCGAGGATCACGTGGTCGCAGTACGCGCGGCGCACCGCGGGCAGGTGAACCGCGAGCGCGGCGGCGCCGTCGCCGGCGGCGCGCACGACGCGGTCCTCGAGGTTCGGCGCGCCGGCGTGGTCGCCGCCAAGGCCGCGCGCAACCTCATCGTCGAAGACGCCGGCCGCGTCGATCCACTCGCCGTACGGAACCGCGACGAGCGCGATGACCTGGCGCCCCGCGGCGCGCGCGGCGCGCACGATGGGCGCCATATCCGCGGGCGCGGAGCCGGCGGCCACGAGGACAACGATGTCCCAGCGCCCGGCGAGCTGCGCGTCCAGGGGATAGTCGGCCGGCGCCAAGGCATCGAGATCGGCGCTGACGCCGCCGCGCACCTCGGCCGCGCCGGCCGAGAGAGCGCGGGTCACACGCGTGAGCTCCGCGCCGGCACCGACCACGCACAGGCGCGGCGCCCCGGCATCGCCGCTGCGGGCTTCGCTGACCGCCCTGAAGATCTTGGACAAGCTCACGCTACTGGACAAGGCGCCCCCTGTTGCTCGGCGTGACGGTGGCCCGCAGGTGGATGGCCTCCAGCAGGCCGACGAACATCAGGAACGCGATCATTGCCGTACCGCCGTAGCTCACGAACGGCAGCGGGATGCCCGTCACCGGCATGATACCAATCGTCATGCCGATGTTCACGAAGACTTGAAAAAGGATCATCACGCCGATCCCCCCCGCGAGGATACTGCCGTACATGTCTCGCGACAGCGTGGCGATGCGCAGGCACCGCCAGATCAGGACGCCGTAGAGCGCGATCAGGAGCAGCGCCCCGAGAAACCCGTTGCGCTCGCTGAGGACCGCGAAGATGAAGTCGGTGTGGTGCTCGGGGAGGAAATCGAGCGCCGTCTGCGTGGCCATGTCGCCGCGCCCGGTCAGAGCCCCCGAACCGACGGCGATCATCGACTGGATGATGTTGTAGCCGCTCCCCTGCGGGTTGTGGCCGACGTTCATGAACACGAACAGACGGTCGATCTGATACTGCTGGATGAGATGGATGCCCGCCAGGGGCAGGACCTTGAGAGCCAGGACCAAGGCCACCACCCCGCTTCCCGCAAGCACCGCGAAGTGGGTCCACGAGGTGCCGTAGAAGTAGAGCATCGCCAGCGTGAGAGCGAGCATCACCATGGCGGAGCCGAAGTCGGGCTCCTGATAGACGAGAAAAGCGGGTACGGCGACCATCGCGAGCGCGACCAGCGTGACGCGCTTCGCGCCGAGCAGGTCCATGCGATCGGCCAGGTACGCGCCGATGCTCAAGGCGAGCAGGAGCAGGGCCAGAGCCGAGGGCTGGAAGCTCTGAAAGCCGAGGTTGATCCAGCGCCGGGCGCCGTTCACGACCTCGCCGAAGGGCAGCACGACCACGAGGATGAAGACCGCGAACGCATACATCACCCACTGGAAGCGGCGGTAGATCTCGTAGTCGAGCAGAGACACGACCGCCGCGGCCACGAGCGCCACGGCGACGGCGACGAGCTGCTGCGTCACGAAGTACATTGGTCGCCCGTCGATGTCGTGACGCGTGGCGAAGTAGATCGTCGTGACGCCGTAGACGATGAGCCCGAGAGTGGCGGCGATGAGGATGTAGTCGAGGTGCCTGAGGTAGGCGCGCCAGTCCACCCTTAGTCGCTCCTCACGGCACCCGTGGAGCTGCTGCTCTTGAGGTGGAAGAGCTGGTCGTAGATGAGCCGCGCGGCCGGAGCGGCCACGGCGCCGCCGTGGCCGCCCTTCTCGATCATGACGACCACGACGTACTTGGGGTCGTTGGCCGGCGCGTAGCTCGCATACCAGGCGTAGTTCACGTTGTGCATCACGCTGCTGTCGTAGACCTCGGCGGTGCCGGTCTTGCCGGCCACCGTGACGGGGTAGCCCGCGAACACGCCGGCAGACGTGCCGGACGGGGAGTTGGCGGCGTCGACAAGGCCCTGCCGGACGGTGTCGAGCGTGCTTTGCGAGATATCGACCTTGCGCGGCTTCGCGGGCTCGAGGGTGCGCACCGTCTTCCCCTGAGGATCCACGACCTTCAGGCCGAGATGCGGCGTCACGATCGTGCCGCCGTTGGCGATGGCCGCGTAGCTCGTGGCGAGCTGCAGGGGCGTCGCCTCCATGTTGCCCTGGCCCACAGCCAGCAGGATGGAGTCGCCGGGCTTCCAGATCTTGTCGATCTCCGTCTTGAAGTACGCCTTCTTCCAGGCCGGCGTGGGGATGCGCCCGCCGGCCTCGCCGGGGACATCGATGCCCGTCGGCTTGTTCATCCCGAGGCGCATCGCCCAGTCTTCGAGCTCGGTGCCGTTGCGCTGATAGAACAGGTAGCCGACGTTGTAGAAGTAGACGTCGCAGGACTGGGTGATGGCCGGCACCAGCGAGAGATTGCCGTGGCCGTCGAGCGCCCAGCAGTGGAAGACGTGCTTGTCGAGCGTGTTCGGGGCGATGTAGCCGCCGTTGCAGAAGAAGCTCGTCCCCGGCGTGATGACGCCTTCTTCGAGGGCCGCGATGGCATCGATGGGCTTGAACGTGGAGCCCACCGCCTTGGACTCCATGATGGCGCGGTTGAGCAGCGGGTAGTTCGCCTGCGGGTCCTGGAGCTTCTTGTTGTCCTTCACGCTCAGGCCGCCGACGAAGACGCTCGGATCGAACGTCGGGTTGCTCGCCATGGCGAGCACCTGCCCGTTGCTCGCGTCGAGAACGACGGCGGCGCCGCCGCCTGCCGCCACCTGGCCGTTCACATTGGCGAGGTGGATGCCGTAGCGCAACGCCTCCTCGGCCTGCGCCTGCACCTTGGCGTCGATGGTCGTGACCAGCGTATCGCCGGGCTCCGGCAGCCGGCCGCCGGGCACCGGGGCGTGCGCCTTGGGCTGGCCGAACGCGTCCACTTCCACCTTCGCCGCACCGTCGCGGCCGCGCAGCCAGCGGTCGTAGCTCCACTCGAGGCCGCTCTGGCCCACCATGTCGCCGGGCGCGTAGCCCTTGAAGCGCTGTTCCTTGAGCTGCTCCTTGGTGATCTCCCCCATGTTGCCGAAGAGCTGGGCGGCGAGGTCGCCCTGGGGGTAGTCGCGCAGGTAATCCTTCTGGATCTCCACCCCGGGGAACGAGAGGCGGTGCTCGAGCAGATACGACACGACCTTGCGGCTCGCGTCCTCCTTGATGACGATGAGGTCGAGAGACGCCACCTTGCCGTCCACCACGGCCCTCCAGCCGACCGGCACGCCGGTCGGCCAGCTCGGCCGCAGGTGGTCGACGATCCTTGTGCGCACCTTGCCCGGCTTCATGTGGAGCACGCCGGCCAGACCGGCGACCTCGCTGTCGAGCTGCCCGGCCGGCACGTCCATGAGGCGCAGCCCCACGGCGAGGCCGGGACGATTCTGCACGATCACCTCGCCGTTGCGATCGGTGATCGTGCCGCGCGGCGCGACGATCTTCACCGAGCGCAGGCGATTGTCGTTGGCCTGCGCCATGAACTGCTGCCCACTGAGGATCTGCAGGAACCACAGACGGAAGAGGATGATGCCGAAGAGCACGACGGCGATGCCGAGCATGATCGCCACCCGCAGGGCCACCGAGGGAAGCTGGATGATCGGCCGGTCACGCCGGCCGGTGCGGATCGGCCGGCCCCGACGCCCTTCATCGTTACCGGATCCGAGCAGCACGCAGATCGCCTCCCCCGCGCAGCCCAAGGCGCACCGCCAGGTACAGAGGCGCCGCCAGCAGCGTGTTGAGGATGAGGGACGGGATGAGGACGCGGCCGAGGAAGAAGCCGAGCGGTACCTGGCGCTCGAGCAGGAACTGGGCCGTGGCCAGCAGCACGTTTGCCAGCAGCGTGGCGGCAAAGGCGCTGACCAGCGGCGCGTAGCCGGCCGAAAGGTCGGCCGTCTCCGCATAGCGCCCG
Organism: uncultured Thermoleophilia bacterium; assembly: GCA_903862845.1. Taxonomy (GTDB): domain Bacteria; phylum Actinomycetota; class Thermoleophilia; order UBA2241; family UBA2241; genus CAIXSE01. The sequence goes on along the minus strand of CAIOZS010000225.1, from coordinate 14,164 downwards.
GCGAAATAGCCGATGAGAACGAACACGAAGGCGCTCAGGCCGAGAGGCTCCATGAGCGCGATGGCCACCAGCGTGCCCGTGGCGAAGCCGAAGACCGCGCCGATCTCGGAGCCTTTCAGCAGGCCGACGCAGACGACGATGATGAGCGCGAAGTCGGGGTTGGCGCCGAGGATGCGGATGTTCGGCGCGACCGTGGTCTGCAGAAGCGTCGCGATCGCCAGCATGACGACGAGACGGGCGATCTCGCCGCCCGACGGCCAGCGGCGCTGCACCTCGTCGTCAGGAGCACCGTTCAGCCTCATCGCACGACCACCTGGACGAGATCGAGCTTGCGGAACTCGACAAAGGGACGCACGGAGATGCTCTGATACAGCTCGACCTCCTGGCTGCCCACGCTCTCCACGACCCCGATGGGGATACCGCGCACGAACACCGACCCCTGGCGCCCGGACGTGACGACATATTGCCCGACCTTCACGAGCTCGTTCTTGTCGACGAACTGCAGCGTCACGTCGCCGGTCACGCTGCCGGCGACGATGCCTTGCGCGCCGCCGGGCATGACCATGGCGTCCACGTAGCTGCTCTGGTCCGTAATGAGCGTCACCTGCGAGGCGCTCGCGTCCACCTTCGTGACGCGGCCGACAAGCCCGGCCCCGTTGACGACCGCATCGTAGACAGTGACGCCGCTCGAGCTGCCCGCGTCGATGGTCACTGTTGAGTACCAGGCCGTCGTGGAACGCGCCACGACGCGCGCCGTGACGAGCTGGGTGCTTCCGGGGAAGATCTTGTCGGTCTGCAGCGCGACCAAGGCGCGCAGCTGCGCGTTCTCGTCCTGCGTTGTGAGCTCCTGGGCAACGCCGGCGCGAAGCTGTTCGAGCTCTTTCTGCAGCTTCGCGTTCTCGGCTTTCGCGCTGAACAGGTCGCCGGTCCAGTTCCAGGCGTCGCGGAACGGCTTGGTGGCGCGCGCCGTGCCGTTCTGCAGCGGCGCGACGACGCGCAGGACGCCGCCTTGCACGCTATGCGCGAAGCCGCTGTCGGACTCACGGAAGTACAGCGTGAGCATGGCGACACAGAGCAGCAGCAAGACCGCCACGACGATCCGCCGCCGGAGTACGCGCCGGCGATTCACGAGTCAGCGAGGGACGGGGCTACCGGCCCCGCGGCCGGGAGTTGCGCTTGCTCTTGACGAGGACATCGAACTCCTCGAGGTACTTGCCCGAACCCACGGCCACGCAGGTGAGCGGCGATTCCGCGAGGTGCACCGGCATCTGCGTCTCCTCGCGCAGGCGCTCGGTGAGACCCTGCAGCAGCGACCCGCCGCCGGCCAGCATGATGCCGCGGTCCATGATGTCGCTGGCGAGCTCGGGCGGCGTCTTGTCGAGGGTCGCCTTGATGGCGTCGATGATCGCCTGCACGGGCTCTTCCAGAGCGCTGCGGATCTCCTCCGAGGAGAGGACGATGGTCTTGGGAAGGCCGGTGACCAGGTCGCGGCCGCGGATCTCGGCCTGTTCCTCCTGTGGCAGTGAGTGTGCCGAGCCGATCTCGAGCTTGATCTCTTCGGCCGTCTGGCTGCCGATCAGGAGCTTGTATTCCTTCTTGACGTAGCTGATGACGGCCTCGTCGAGCTCGTCGCCGCCGACCCGGATGGACTGGCTGACGACGATCCCGCCGAGCGAGATGACGGCCACCTCGCTGGTGCCGCCGCCGATGTCGACGATCATGCTGCCGGTGGGCTCGGCGACCGGCAGACCGGCGCCGATGGCTGCCGCCATGGGCTCTTCGATGAGGGTCGCCCAGCGGGCGCCCGCGGAATAGGTCGCCTCTTCCACGGCGCGCTTCTCGACGCCGGTGACGCCACTGGGCACGCAGATGACCACCCTGGGGTGCGCCCAGCGGTTTTGCATAACCCTGCGAATGAAGTGCCGCAACATCTGCTCGGTGACGTCGAAATCGGCGATGACGCCGTCTTTGAGGGGGCGCACGGCGCTGATCGTGGCGGGTGTGCGGCCCAGCATGCGCTTGGCCTCGGCGCCCACCGCGTGGACCTCGCCGCTGCGATGATCGATGGCGACCACGGAGGGCTCGGAGAGCACGATGCCCTTGCCGCGAAGATAGACCAGCGTGTTGGCGGTGCCGAGATCGATCGCCATGTCGCGGGCACCGAAGCCCGTGAGGAACCCGAGGAAGCTTATGACGCGCTCCTTTCGGAGGGATATCGAACGATGATTGTATACGCTCGCCGCAGGCATGGCCAACCCGGGCGGCGGCCGCGGCGGCGGCGGCTCAAGGGCGCGGCGGGGCGGCCGGCAGCCACGAAAACGGCGCCGCGCCGAAGGCGGCGAGCGCCGTCAGCAAGGCCGCCACGGGGAGGCCCACGACGTTGAAGTAGTCGCCGTCGACGCGTTCAACGAGCGCCGAACCGACGCCCTGGATGGCGTAGGCGCCGGCGCGCTCGCGCCACTCGCCGCAGGCGAGGTAGCGCGCGATGTCCCCGGCGCTCAGCGCCCGAAACGTGACGCCGGTCGCGGCGTGCGCCGTCTCGGCGCGCTCCGCCGAGCAGAGGTGCAGGCCGCTGTAGACCTCGTGACGGCGGCCGGCGAGCAGGCGGAGGTACTCCGCCGCCTCCTGCTCGCCGGCCGCCTTGCCGAGCACGCGGCCGCCGGCGACGACGACCGTGTCGACGCCGAGGACGAGCTCGCCGGCGCGCAGCCGCGTGCGCGCCAGCACCTCCTCGGCCTTGCCGCGGGCGTTGCGCTCCACGGTGCGCACCGGATCGCCGTCGTGCAGGTCCTCAACGTGCGCGCTGACGACGACGCGAAAGGGCACGAGAAGCTGGCGAAGGAGCCCGTCGCGCTGCGGCGAGCGCGAGGCGAGAACGAGCCGCAGCCCGGGCGCGCCGGACGCTTCGCGAGGCGCGCCCGGCGACGCCCCGCTAGACGAGCTCGTCCTCACGGAAGAACAGCGCGATCTCACGAGCCGCGCTCTCGAGGCCGTCGGAGCCGTGCACGACGTTCTCTTCTTTGCTCAGCGAGTAGTCGCCGCGGATGGTGCCCGGGGCGGCCGCGGCAGAGTCGGTGACGCCCATCATGGCGCGCGCCACGGTGACGGCCTCGCGGCCCTCCCACACCATGGCCACGACCGGGCCCGAGGTGATGAACGCGGCCAGCGATTCGAAAAAGGGCTTGCCGATGTGCTCGCCGTAGTGCCGCTCGGCGAGCGCGCGGTCGATGCGCAGCGCTTTCATGCCGCGCAGAGTGAAGCCGCGGCGCTCGAAGCGCGCCACGACCTCGCCGACGAGGCCGCGGGCCACGCCGTTGGGCTTGACCATGACGAACGTGCGTTCCATGAGAGACCCTTCCTCGGGGAGTCGCGGCGGCGAAACGCCGCGGATCGGGCTGTCTGGACGGCCGCGCTCAGGCGCGGTCGTAGACCGACGCCGGGGGCATGACGCCGTGGACGTCGGTCTCGCAGTACGGACACACCCGCCAGCTCGGCTCGATGGGCTTGCCGCACGAGGCGCAGGTGGAGCGCAGCCGGCGACCGCAGGTGGGGCAGACGAGGTAGTCGTCGCGCACCGGCGTCTTGCAGAAAGAGCAACGGGAATCCTCGCGGAGGCGCTGCTCGATCATCTGCATCTCGAGCTCCTGCTCGCGACGGTCGGCGAGCAGCGCGGGAGGCCGAACAATGGAGTAGACGATGAGGCCTAGCGGCCCGAAGACGATGCCGGTGAGCACGCAGACCGCAAGGATGATCTTGTCGTCGACGCGCCGGCGCGCGTCCTTGAAGACCCAGTAGGCACAGGCGAGCCAGAGCACGACGAGCATGAAGTAGAACAGGAGGGTGATCAGGTGAAAGGTCGGCGACTTGAAGAAGTCCAGGATGGACTGGAACGGATTGCTGCTGCTGTCGCTGCTCGCCGCGGCAGCGAGAATCCAGTGAGGCAACGTCTCCTCCTCAGGAGCGCATCGACGAGGACGCACGTGGCATCTCGCCGGGATGGCGGCCGCTCACGCACTCGATGGCGCGACGCCCCCGTGGCGCCCGGCCGGCCGGCTGGCCGCGGCGGCCAGCGCCGCAATCATACCCGAGAATATCGCGCTGTGGACAGGGTACAGGGCGTACCAGTAGAGAAGACCCGGCAGCCCCCGGGGCGCGAAGTAGGCGGTCTGCACGAGCAACGTGCCGACGGCCTGCGGCAGCGTGTCGAACTGCAGCCAGGCGCGGCCGGGCACCTTCATCTCGGCGCGGAGCCGCAGCAGCCGGCCCGGCTCCACGGCCTCCACACGCCAGAAGTCGAGAGCGTCGCCGACGCGCAGGTCGTGGGGGTCGCGGCGGCCACGGCGCAGCCCGACGCCGCCGACCAGGCGGTCGACCGCCCCCCGCACCTCCCAGGTCCAGCCGGCGTAACCGTAGCCGTGCGCGCCGCCGATGCCGAGGCAGACGGCGAAGACGTCCGCCGGGTCGGCGGCGACCAGCTGCTCGCGACGCTCGATCATCATGCCGGCCTGCTGCGTGAGCACCCTCGGAGCGGCGTCGCTGCCGCTGGTCATCAGAGCGTCGGCCCACGACGTCTCGACGACGCCGCTCTCGAGAGTCGCGACGGCGGCGCGCACGGCGGTCATGTAGTCGACAGGATGGATCAGCGGAAACAGGCGGCGCGCCGCGTCGTCGCGCACGATGACCTCGCTGCCGAGGCCTTCGATGAGCGGCCGCGCGATGGTCGACGGGATCGGCGTCACGAGGTGGACCCAGTATGACGACAACACGGGCGTGAGCACCGGCACAGGCTGCAGACGCCGGCGCAGGCCGCGCGCCTGGGCGTAGCCGAGCATCATGTCGCCGTAGGTGCGCACGTCGGCGCCGCCCACCTCGATCACGCGGCCGGCGCTTTCGGGCACGTCCAACGCCTCCACGAGGTAGCGCAGAAGGTCGTCGACGCCGATGGGCTGCACCTTCGTGTACACCCATTTCGGGCAGATCATCACCGGCAGGCGCTCGGTGAGGTAGCGGATCATCTCGAAGGAGATGCTCCCCGACCCGACGACGACGGCGGCGCGGAGCTCGGTGACCGGCACACCCGCCTCACGCAGCGCATCGCCGGTGTCATGGCGCGAGCGCAGATGATCGGAGATGTCCGCCTCGGGGTCGCCGAGGCCGCCGAGGTAGACGATGCGACTCACGCCGGCGGCGGCTGCGGCGGCGGCGAAGCTCCTCGCCGCCGTGACGTCGCGCTCGTGGAACCCTTTGCCACCGGCCATGCTGTGGATGAGGTAGTAGGCGACGTCGACGCCGGCCAGGGCCTCCGCGAGGCCGGCCGGACGCAGGACGTCGCCGGCCACCACCTCGACGTGCGGCCGCCAGGCGCGACCCTCCAGTCGAGACGGGTCGCGGACCAGGCAGCGCACGCGATGGCCGGCGGCCAGCAGGCGCGGCGCCAGCCGGCCGCCCACGTAGCCGGTAGCGCCGGAGACGAGGATCAGGAGCGCATGGGGCGCCCGCGTCGACGGAAGGGAAGTGCCCGCGTGCAATCTGTGCCTCCTGAGGCGGCCGGCGGCCGGGATGGGCGAGCGGAACCTAGAACAGGGCCGGAAGTACCTGCGGCACGACGGCGATGCGCATGCCGAGGAGGTAGCCGACGAAGAAAGCCACGAACGCGACGGCGATCACGATGAGAAACGCGACCAGGAACCGTACGGCCGGGTGCGCCTTCTTCTGTGCCATTCGACCCTCCCCGAGTTTGCGCCAGTATATCGGACGCGCCTTGGCCGACAACCGCGCGGAAAACGGCGTCAGCGGGCGCCGGCGAGCACGTCGCTGAGGTCTTCCAGAAGGTAGAGGGAGCCGGCGATCAGGACGGACCCATCGGGCCCTGCCGTCAGGCGCGCCAGGGCCAAGGCATGGTGAGGGTCCGCCGCTACGTGCACGACGGGGAGCAGGCCGCCGAGGCGGGCGGCCGCCGCCCGCAGGGCGGCGGCCAGCTCCTCGGCCGCGAGGCTCCGCGAATCGCTTGCCTGCGTGCATACGGCCGCGTCCAGCAACGGACGGAAACGCTCGAGCATCTCGTCGTAGCTCTTGTCGCGCATGATCGCGAGCACGCCCACCGTGGGCCTGGGCACGTCCACGGCCGCCAGGCTCTGCGCAAGAACGCGCACGCCGTCGGGATTGTGAGCGCCGTCGGCGAGCACCAGCGGGCGCTCGCCCACCTGCTGCAGGCGGCCGGGAACGGCGGTCGCGGCAAGCGCCGCGCGCGCGGCGGCCTCATCCAGGCGGCCGAGGAGCAGCCGCACCGCCGCCACCGCCAGCCCGGCGTTGACGACTTGGTACAGGGCCGGCGTCGGCACGCTGAGGCCGGTCCACGATTCGCGCCCGCCCTCGAGCGCCAGCGTGACGGCGAAGTCCGCCGGGGAGCCCGAAACGCGCAGATCTCCCGCCGGCAACGCCGCGCTCGCGCCGGGCGCCGGCCCGGCGCGCAAGAAGTGCGGCCGCGCGCCGGCCGCGGAGCACGCCCGACGGGCTTCGCTCTCGAGGCCGTCGAGCGCGCCGAACACGACGTCGCCGCCCTTGATGACCGCCGCCTTCTCGGCGAAGATCAGCTCCCGCGTGTCGCCGAGCACCTCGGTGTGCTCCAGGGCGATGTTGGTGAGCACGACCACCGGCGCCTCGGCGACGTTGCTGGCGTCGAGACGGCCGCCGAGCCCCGCCTCGAGCGCGGCGGCCTCCACCCCGCTCTCGGCCATGGCCAGGAGGGCCGCGACCGTGAGCACCTCGAACTGCGTGGTCTCCCCCATTTCCGCGGGCAGCGCTGCGGTCGTCGCGCGCACGGCCTCGACGCAGGCCGCGAACAAGGCCTCGTCCACGGGACTGCCGTTCACCACGATGCGCTCGGTCCAGCCGGAGATGTGCGGCGAGAGATAGGCGCCGGCGTGCAGGCCGTGGGCGCGCAGCAGCGCTTCGCAGTAGCGCGCCGCGGAGGACTTGCCGTTGGTGCCCACGACGTGGATCACGCGGTAGGCGTCCTGCGGCCGGCCCAGGGACTCGAGCAGCGCGCTCACGCGCTCCAGCCCCGGACGCATACCGAAGGCGGCCAGCGACTCGAGGTAGGCGGCCCAGCCGGGGACGGGGGCGCTCACGAGCCCTGCGCGCCGCTCACGGCGCCCGCCTCAGGCCCCGCGCAGGTGCGCGAGGCGCGCCGCGAGCTCGCCGCGGTCGGCCTCGTGCGCGACGAGCTTGCTGCGCTCCTTGGCCACCACGGCTGCGGGGGCGCGACCGGTGAAGCCGTCGTTGGCGAGCTTCGCGGCGCCGCGCTTGATCTCGGCGGCGATCTTGCCGAGCTGCTGCTCGAGGCGGGCGATCTCCTCTGCCTTGTCGACCACGGCGGCCACCTCGAGGCGGCCGCAGGGCACCAGCACCACGGTCGCCTCGGCGTCGGGATCGCCCTCGAAGCGCACCTCCGTGCGCGCCAGAGCACGAAACGCGGCGGCGTACGGCGCGTAACGCACCGCCGCGCCGCCGCCCTCAGCCACGAACACCGCCTCGAGAACCTTGCCCGGCGGCACCTCGGCATCGGCACGAAAGCGGCGCAGCGCGTCGACCACGGCCTGCAGCTCGCCGACGGCGGCCTCGTCGGCCGGCGCCAGAAGCGCCTCGTCGTGCCGCGGATGCCGGCGCTCGAGGAGCGGCGCCTCGCCGTACTGGGCGGCGATCTCCTCGGTGACGAACGGCAGGAAGGGGTGCAGCAGGCGCACGATCTCGGCGAGCAGCCAGCGCGCGTGGCCGCCGGCCTGCGCCTTCTGCACTTCGTCGTCGCCGTAGAGACGCACTTTGACGAGCTCCAGGTACCAGTCGCAGAGCTCGTCCCAGACGAAATGGTACAGCGTGTCGACGGCCGCGGCGAAATCGAAGATCGTGACCGCCGCCTCCACCTCGGCGAGGCAGCGCTGGAACCGGCTCGTGATCCAGCGGTCGACCTGATGGGCGTCGCTGCGCTCCGCCGGGAGGCCTTCGCTGGCCAACAGCACGAGCCGCGAAGCGTTCCACAGCTTGTTGGCAAAGCTGCGCCCCATGACGATCTTCTCTTCGCTGAAGCGCACGTCCTGGCTGCTGCTCATCAGAAGCAGGGCGAAACGCGTAGCGTCGGCGCCGTACTTGTCGATCATCTCGAGCGGGTCGATGCCGGTGCCCAGGCTCTTGCTCATGCGCCGCCCGTCGGCGGCCTGGATCACGGAGTGGATGTAGACGTCGTGGAACGGCACGTCGCCGATGAACTCGAGGCCCATCATGACCATGCGCGCGACCCAGAGGAAGATGATGTCGCGGGCCGTGCTCAGCACGTTGGTGGGATAGAAGCACGCGAGGTCCGCCGTCTCGTCGGGCCAGCCCCAGGTGGCGAACGGCCACAGCGCCGAGCTGAACCAGGTGTCGAGCACGTCGGTCTCACGCGTGAGGGCCGCGGAGCCGCACTCGCCGCAAACCTGCGGCTCCGTCTCGGCGACGTTCACGTGACCGTCCTCGCAGTACCACACGGGAAGCTGATGACCCCACCAGAGCTGGCGGCTGATGCACCAGGGGCGCAGCTTCTCCATCCAGTCGACGTACACGCGCCCCCAGCGCTCGGGCGTGAACTTCACCCTGCCGTCGCGCACGACCTCGGTGGCCGGCTCCTTGAGCCGGTCCATGTCCATGAACCATTGCTCGCTGATGAGCGGCTCGATCGGCGTGCCGCAGCGGTCACAGGTGGCCACGCTGTGCGAGTAGTCCTCGACCTTCTCAATGGCGCCCAGCGCGCGCAGGTCGGCGACCACGCGCGCCGCGGCCTCCTCGACGGCGAGGCCGGCATAGGGACCGCCGGCCGCGGTGATGCGGCCGTCCTGGCCGATGGCCTGAACGGCCTCCAGCCCGTGGGTGCGGCCGATATCGAAGTCGGTGAGGTCGTGCGCCGGCGTGATCTTGAGAGCGCCCGTGCCGAACTCGGGATCGACGCGCTCGTCGGCGATGATCTTGAGCTCGCGCCCCAGCAGCGGCAAGGTGGCCGTCTTGCCGACGACGTCCTTGTACCGCGCGTCGTCCGGGTGCACGGCTACCGCCGTGTCGCCGAGCATCGTCTCAGGGCGCGTCGTGGCGACGGTCACCGAGCCGCCGCCGTCCACCGGGTAGCGGATGAAGCTGAGCGTGCCCGGCATCTCCTTGTAGGCCACCTCGAGGTCGCTGATCGCCGTGCCGCAGCGCGGGCACCAGTTGACCAGGTAGCTGTCCTTGCGGATGTAGCCCTTCTTGTAGAGCGCCACGAAGACCATGGTGACGGCGCGCGCGTAGCCCTCATCGAAGGTGAAGCGCTCGCGCTCGTAGTCGCACGAGCAGCCGAGGCTCTTGAGCTGCTCGATGATCGTGCCGCCGTACTGCAGGCGCCACTCCCAGACCCGCTTCGCGAACTCCTCGCGGCCGAGGTCCTCTTTGGTGAGGCCTTCTTTGCGCAGCATCTTCTCGACCACGTTCTGGGTCGCGATGCCGGCGTGGTCGGTGCCGACCAGCCAGCAGGCGTTCTCGCCGAGCATGCGGTGATAGCGCGTGAGCACGTCCTGGATCGTGTTGTTCAGGGCGTGGCCCATGTGCAGGACGCCGGTGATGTTGGGCGGCGGGATGACGATGGAGTAGGGCTTGCGAGCCGCGTCGGGCTCGGCGTGGAAGAGATGTGAGTCGAGCCACTGCTTCATCCAGCGCGCCTCGACGGCGGCGGGCTCGAAGCGCGTCGTCTCGCGAAGGTTGCCGGTGCTCTGCGGGTCGGTCATGGGGCCTCGGTGCTGGCGGATGATGACGTGGGCCGATCGACGGCGGGCCCGGCGGCGCCGGCCCGCGGCCACAGGGCAGTATAGCGGGAGGCGGGCGGCGCTGCCGAGCGCCCGCCCTGTCTGCCCCGCCCGCCGGCGACGGAGGGCGCGCACGAAGGGGCGGCGCTTCTGCGTCGCCCCTTCGTGCGCGCCCTCGATTCGCGCGGCCCCGCCGGGCCGCAGCGCCTCAGGCGGCGCCCTCCGCCGGCACTGCGTCGTCGCCGCCCGCCTCGACGGCGCACACCTGGCAGAACTCGTCCGAACCTTCAATACCTACCCCACACTGCGAGCAGTGCTGCTCGAGCCGGCCGCCGCCCGCGTCGACCGCGGGTTCGCGGCTCGAGCCGGGCGTCTGGTGGTTGTGCTCCTCGCTCATCTTCTGTGCTCCTTGAATGCGGATGTCGATCAACACGTGTGCCTGAGTCTACCCGGCGCAGGGGCGTCCCTATCGGGCGCCGGAGGTAGGTGCCGCCGGGCGCTGGCCCCCGGCGGGCGCCCGGCGCCCGGCAAACACGTGCGGCAGTGCCTCCTCAAACTTGTCCACGTAGACAAGCTTGAGCCTGCCGACCACTTCGGGCGGCAGCTCGGCGACGGTGCCGCGGTTGCTCCCCGGCAAGAGCACCGTGCGGATGCCACTGCGTGAGGCCGCGAGGAGCTTCTCTTTGAGGCCGCCGACGCGGAGGATGCGGCCGCCCAGCGTGATCTCGCCGGTCATCGCTACGCGCGGCTTGATCGGCACGCGCCCGAGGGCCGAAAGCATGGCGACGGCGAGAGCGAGGCCGGCGGACGGACCGTCCTTGGGGACCGCCCCTTCGGGCACGTGCACGCGCACGTCCTGCGTGGCCAGGTCGAGACCCTCTTTCGTAAGATGCGGCGAACGGCGGATCAGCGCGCGCAGCGCCGGGTCGCGCTCGACGTTGGCCAGCAGGTGGCCCCAGGCCGCGGAGGCCGACTCCTGCATGACGTCGCCGAGCTGGCCGGTGAGCACCAGTTCGCCGCGGCCGCGGGCGATGATCGCCTCGACGGTGAGCACTTCGCCGCCGTCGGACGTATAGGCGAGGCCCAGGCTCTCCCCCACCCTCGCCGTGCGCCGCAGCTCGGCGTCGAGCCAGAAGGCCTCGCCGAGATAGGCACGCAGATCGGCGGGCGCGACGGTGAGCGGCAGCGCGGCGCCGTCTTCGAGGTGCTTGCGCGCCACCTTGCGCTCAATGCGCCGCAGGGCGCGCTCCAGCTCGCGGACTCCGGCCTCGCGCGTGTAGCCGCGCACGACGGCCTGCAGCGCGCCGCGGCCGAGCCTCACGTCGCCGCGGCGCAGGCCGGTCTCTCTGGCCGTCCGCGGGAGCAGATGCCGGCGCGCGATGGCCAGCTTCTCGGGCAGCGTGTAGCCGCTGAGATGGATCACTTCGAGGCGGTCGTACAGCGTGTGCGGTATGCCTTCAACGTCGTTCGCGGTAGCGATGAAGAACACCCGGCTGAGGTCGTACTCGCACTCGAGGTAGTTGTCGCGAAAGTTCGTGTTGTGGGCCGGGTCGAGGACCTCCATGAGGGCCGCCGCCGGATTGCCGCGCCAGTCGCTGTCGAGCTTATCGATCTCGTCGAGGAGCATCACCGGGTTGTCGACGCCGGCCTTGGCGAGACCCTCCAGGATGCGTCCGGGCAGCGCCCCGACGTAGGTGCGGCGATGCCCGCGGATCTCGGCCTCGTCGCGCACGCCGCCGAGGGCAATGCGCGCGAAGGGCCGGCCCAGGGCGTCGGCGATCGCCTGGGCCACGCTGCTCTTGCCGGTTCCCGGCGGGCCGGCGAGGCACAGGATGGTGGCCGGATGGTCGGCGCCGCGACCCCCGGCCGCGCCCGCCTCAGCGCGCATCCTGCAGACGGCCAGATACTCGAGGATGCGGTCCTTGACGTCCTTGAGGCCGTAGTGCGTGACGTCCAGATGCCGGGCCACCGCGGCCACGTCCACGTCGGCGGGCGCCAGCTTGCCCCAGGGCAGATCGAAGACGGTGTCGAGCAGGCCGCGGATCACGGCGACCTCGGGGCTCATCGGCGACGCTTGCCTGAGCTTGCGCAGCTCGCGTTCGACGAGCTTGTGGGCGGACGGCGACAGGCGCCCCTCGGCCAGCCTCCGCGCGTACTCCGCGGTCTCTTCGTCGGGGCTCTCGCCGGCTTCTTCGATCTCGTCGCGGATCACGCGCAGCTTCTCGTGCAGAAAGAGCTGCCGCTGCGCGCTCTCTATGCGTTGCTGCACCTTGCTCACGATGTCGTGCTCCATGCCGAGGACCGCGTTCTCCTCGGCCAGTGCCTCGATCAGAGCGAGGAGGCGCTCCTGCGTGGATTCCATCTCCAGGAGCGCCTGCTTCTCCGCCGTGTCGATTTGCAGGTGCGCGGCCACCACGTCGGCGGTCTCTTCGGGGTCGTCGGCCTGGCTCACGACGTACTGCACCTCGTCCGCCATCTGCGGGTTGAGCTGCACATAGACGGCGAACTCGGCCGCCACGCGGCGCGCCAGGGAGCGGCAGCGCACGAGCGCACGGTCGGGCGGCGCCAGCGGCGTCGAGCTCACGAGAAAGAACGGCTCGGTGCTCTCGAAGCGCTCGATGCGCACGCGCTCCTGCCCCTCGACGAGCGCCTTGACGCTGCCGTCCGGCAGCTTGAAGAGCTGCAGCACGTTGACACGCGTGCCGACGGGCATGATGTCGTCGGCCCCCGGGTCCTCGACGGAAGCCTCGCGCTGCGAGCTCAGAATGAGCGAGGTCTTCTGGTTGAAGGCCGTCTCGATGGCCTGGATGGACTTCTCGCGGCCCACGAAGACGGGCGCGACCATCTTTGGAAAGACGACCAGCTCGCGCGTAGGCAGCAGCGGCAGGGCCGCCTCCGGCGCGCTCGCGGCAGCGGCGCCGTCCGCGGCCGCCGCGTCGCCGTCAGGCAGACTCGGCGTCACGCTGCGGCGCCGCCTTCTCCGCCTCGGTGACCAGCGTGGGGTCGATGCCTCTCTCGATGCTCTCCCGCGTGATCACGCACTTGCGCACATCGCGGCGCGACGGCAGGTCGAACATCACGCCCATCAGCGACTCCTCGATGATCGAGCGCAGACCGCGCGCCCCCGTGCCGCGGGCGAGTGCCTTGGTGGCGATGGCCTTGAGGGCCTCGTCGGCGAACACCAGCTCGATGCCGTCCAGCGAGAAGAACTTCTGGTACTGCTTGGTGAGCGCGTTCTTGGGCTCGGTGAGGATGCGGCGCAGGTCTTCCTCGTCGAGGTTATGCACGGCCGAGACCACCGGCAGACGGCCGATGAACTCGGGGATGAGGCCGAAGTTGAGCAGGTCTTCGGGCAGGGCGTGCGTGAAGATGGTTCCCGGGTCCTTGTCGGCCTTGCTCGCGATGTCTGCCATGAAGCCCACGCCCTGGCGACCCATACGGCGCTCGATGATCTTCTCGAGGCCGGCGAAGGCGCCGCCGCAGACGAAGAGCACGTTGGTGGTGTCGATGGAGAGGAACTCCTGGTGGGGGTGCTTGCGCCCGCCCTGCGGCGGCACGCTCGCCACGGTGCCCTCGAGGATCTTGAGCAGCGCCTGCTGCACGCCCTCGCCCGACACGTCGCGGGTGATGGATGGGTTGTCGGCCTTGCGCGCGATCTTGTCGATCTCGTCGATGTAGATGATGCCGGTCTCCGCGCGCTTGACGTCGAAGTCGGCGGCCTGGATCAGCTTCAGCAGGATGTTCTCGACGTCCTCGCCGACGTACCCGGCTTCGGTGAGGGCGGTGGCATCGGCGATCGCGAACGGTACATTGAGGATGCGCGCCAGGGTCTGCGCGAGCAGCGTCTTGCCGCAGCCGGTGGGGCCGAGCAGCAGGATGTTGCTCTTCTGCAGCTCGACGTCGGTCTCGCCGGAGGCGACCGCCTGCACGCGCTTGTAGTGGTTGTACACGGCCACCGAGAGCGAGCGCTTGGCCTCCACCTGGCCGACCACGTAGTCGTTGAGGATGGCGTAGATGTCGTGCGGCTTGGGCAGGCTCTCGAGATCGAGAGCGACGGGCGCGGTGAGCTCCTCGTCGATGATCTCGTTGCAGAGGTCGATGCACTCGTCGCAGATGTACACGCCGGGGCCGGCGATGAGCTTCTTCACCTGACGCTGCGACTTGCCGCAGAAACTGCAGAGCAGCTGATCGTTGCCGTCGGTCGGTCCTGCCACCTCTCGCTCCTTCTCGAAGACCCGCCTCGCCCGCGCTAGCGGTGGGCGATGACGGCGTCGATGATGCCGTACTCCTTGGCGTCGGCCGCGCTCATGAAGTTGTCGCGCTCCGTGTCGGTGCGCACCTTGTCGACCGGCTGGCCGGTG
>CAIOZS010000224.1 GCA_903862845.1 uncultured Thermoleophilia bacterium | reverse complement strand
GACGACGACGCCGACGTGCTGCGCGCCACGGAGCTCATCCTGCGAGAAGCAGGCTTTCGCGTTGTCACCGGGGCCACCGCCGCCGAGGCCCTCGAGCTCACCCACCACCACCACCCCGCCCTCGTGCTGCTCGACGTGATGCTGCCCGACGGTAGCGGCGTGGACGTGGCGCGGCAGCTCAAGGGCGACCCCGCGCTGGCCGACGTCTTCGTGATCCTCTTCTCGGGCACGAAGGTATCCCCCGACGACCAGGCCAAGGGCCTGGCGGAGGGCCTCGCAGACGGCTACATGGTGCGGCCGCTCGGCAAGCCCGAGCTGCTCGCGCGGATCGAGGCGTTTCTGCGCATCCGCGAGACGCAGCGGGCGCTGCGCGAGAGCGAGGCGCGCCTCACGGACATCGTCGAAGCCATGACCGACTGGGTCTGGGAGACCGACGAGGCCGGCGTCTACACCTACAGCTCTCAGCAGAGCGTCGACTTCTTCGGCCGGTCCCGCGGCTACGTCATCGGCAAGTCGCCGTTCGACTTCATGCCGCCGGACGAAGCGGCGCGCGTCGCGGTGCTGTTCGCCGACATCGTCGCCAACAAGGCGCCCATCGTCGATCTCGAGAACTGGAATCTCGACGCCGACGGTGAGCGCTTCTGCCTGCTCACCAACGGCGTGCCGATGCTGGACGACGCCGGTAACCTCATGGGCTATCGCGGCGTGGACAGAGACATCACCGCCCGCAAGCAAACGGAGGATGCGCTGCGTGAGAGCGAGGAGAGGTTCAAAGCGATCGCAGAGTACGCGGCAAGCTGGGAGGCCTGGTTCAGTCCGCAGGGAAGACTGCTGTGGATGAATCAGTATTCCGTGGATCTCACCGGGTTCACCCCGGAAGAATACATGGCCGCGGAAGACTACTTGTCCATGGTGATCGCCGAAGAGGATCTCGCCATGGTCGCGGAACAGTTCCAGGGAGCGTTGCAGGGCAGCAGCGGCGATGGCATGGAGATCCGCATTCCGCGCAAAGATGGTTCCCTGTTCTGGGCATCCGTCTCGTGGCGCCCGATCCTTGACGCAAATGGCCTTTCCCTTGGTTTTCGCACCAGTACTCAGGACATCACTGCGCGCAAGCGGGCCGATGAGGCGCTGGCTCTTCTCAACGACGAGCTTACGGCCGAGACCGCCGTGCTCGCCGAGGCCAACGCCACGATCATGCGCGTCGCCGCCACCGACGATCTCACCGGCCTCGCCAACCGCCGCCACTTCTACGAGTCCTTGGCGAAGGCCGTCTCACTGGCGCGCCGTCACGGCAGCCCCCTGGCGCTCGTGAGCCTCGACCTCGACGGCCTCAAGCGCGTCAACGACGACGCCGGTCACGAGGCCGGCGACGAGGTTCTCACGCGCTTCGCCGCGCTGCTCGCCGCGCTGTGCCGTGCCGAGGACCTGCCGGCCAGGCTTGGCGGCGACGAGTTCTGCGTGCTGCTGCCGGGCATCGACCAGAGCGGCGCGCTGGGACTCGCCGAGCGCGTGCTGGCGGCGGTGCGCTCCTCCCCGGGGCTCGCCAAGCTCGGCGTCACGGTCAGCGGCGGGGTCGCGCAGTGGACGCCGGGCGAGTTCCCCGACGACCTCCTGCGGCGCGCCGACCAGGTGCTCTACGCCGCCAAGCGCGGCGGCGGCGACGCCGTCGTCAGTGGCGGCTGACGGCGACTCTGCGCAGTCCCATGCGGCCGGCCGGGCGCCGCAACGCTGGCGCGCCGGCCCCCAGCCGCCTCAGCGCCGCCGCAGCCAGATGCCGCCGGTGGCGTAGCGCCAGGCGGCCGCGACGGCCGTGCCGCACGAAGCCTGCGGGCGCGGCGTGGATCTGGGCAGCATCGTCTGGCCCGGCACAGCCTCAGCCACGGCTCATGCCTGTGTCGATGCCGTTTGATCTACGGATGACAAACGCACCTCGACTCGCGCCCCGAGCGCCGCGGCGACTTTGCTGAGGAAGGAGAGGCTCGGCGGCGTGACGCCGCGCTCAAGACGGGCGATACTCGATTGCTTGGTGCCCACCAGCTCGGCGAGTTGTTTTTGCGTCAAGCCGCGCAGGATGCGCAGGCGGGCTACTTGGTAGGCCGGCTCGCGCGCAGCCAACGCCGTGACGAATCCAGGATCCTGCAGTCGTTCGGCTTCCCATTCTTCGAGTGGCACAAATCGCTCATCCATCATCGATCCCTCCAGTCAACACTTCAGTCAAGCGACGCTCTGCAAGAGCCAGCTCCTTTGGGGGCGCCTCCGCAATTGCCACAAGATGACCATCCCCGTCCCTCCGGTCCTGCGTTCGGCCGCCGGATCGACGAGCGGCGAGCAGGCGGACGCCGCGCGCCGCGCGCGCCGCGGCCGCCGCAGCCGTGGGGAGCCGCCGCGGCGGGGTAGTGCTGCGAGGGAAGATAAGAAAAGTCGGCGGATCCTTGTCTTCCCCCCGGCAACCGAGCCTGCGGACGGCCGGGGGCGAGGCGACAGTCAAGGAATCCTTGTCTTCCCTTTTCGCACTACCCCGCGCCGCAGCCGCCGGGGTCGCCGCAGCCGGCCGCGCGCCCGCCGGGCGCCCCATTCGTTGCTCACCAGCGCCTGAGCGACGGGGATGGTCATGTCCCATAATTTGCCGCTGACGAGCTTGGCGTGAGGCATTCCCACTGAGACGCCGAATTCCCGGAGCAAGCGAAAGGCTTCCTCGGCAGCAGCCTGCTCTGCGACGGGGAGCGCATTCAGGTAGTCGGTGATCGGGCTCCGTCCGCGGCCATCCTTGTAGAAGACGATGTGCCATGGTGGCGGCTGATCCGGCATGGGCATGCAGTGAGTATCACATTCTTGTTATGCGATGTCAAGCCTGCCTGGCAGCACTTGGCGGCCTTCGACGGCTGACGGCGGCTCGCCGCTCAGCGCCGCCGCAGCCAGATGCCGCCGGTGGCGTAGCGCCCCTCGAGGACCAGCGGCATGTGCGCGGCGAACCACGCGCGGTGAAAGCGCTCGAGAAAGGTGTTGAACAGCACGATCTCGTAGGCCGCGCTGGACTGCAGCAGGGCGCGCAGCACGTAGGCCTCATTGACTGAGCAGCCGGTGGCCAGCCAGCCGGGCGGGTACTCGAACGGGTAGAAGACGTCGTGCACGTGCACGTGCACGCCCGCAGCCAGGCGGGGGAGCACCTCGTCGAAGAGGTGCTGCACATCGGACCCCGCTTTCACCACGTGACTGCTGTCGATGAAGAGCACGTCGCCGGAGCGCAGCTCCTCGAAGCGCGCCAGGGGTACGTCCTGGACGGGGCGCGCCACGAGGCGGCCCTCCAGCTCCGCCGCCGGGACCAGCTCCCGCAGCCTCTCCGCGTCCGGTTCGATGAAAACGAAGCGGGTCTGCCCGCCAAGAAAGAGCTCGTCGACGTCGAGGGCCAGCGCCGAGCTGTAGCCCGCCCCCACCTCGACGACGCGCCGCGGCCGCAGGTGGCGCAGCAACAGCGCGTAGCCGATGGCGTCCGCGTAGGTGAAGTAGAGGTTGTCGTAGTGGTAGCGGTGGCCGCCCGGGGCGTCGCGGAAGGGGAGGTCGCCGTACAGCGGCAGCAGGCGCTGCAGGAGGTCGAGCTGCTCGGCTTCACGCAGGTCGATGCCGGGCAGCGTGCGGCCTGCGGCCTCCGCGCGGCGCAGGGCGCGGGTCACGTCGTCGGCGGACGGGATGGGGGAGTAGGGGTGGCCTGGGGGCACGTGCAGCGTGCGGGGGTCGCGCACGATGCGCTCGGCGAGGGCACGCCGGAAGCGCTCGTCGGCCATCGGGTTCTCGCTCACGACGGCCTCTTGCGGCGGGTCACGAGAGCCGACGGATGGGCGCGGCCGGCGAGCACGTGCGGCACCACGTGGCGCAGCGTCCCCGGGCCCGTGGGGACGTGCGCCGTGAGCCTCGGTGGCAGGGCGTACCAGACGAGCGCGAGAAGTTCGGAGGCGAAACGCACCCGGTACAGGGCCGCGTCTCGGGTCTCGGGCGTGGACGCCGGCGCTGACACCGTGACGCGAAGTCCCTGGCGGCGCGCCTCCGCGCGGATGCGCAGCGCGTGGTACGGCGACGACACCGCGACGTAACGCCGGTCTCCGAGGCCGCGGAGCGTGCGCAGCGTCTGCCGCGTGGTGGCTCCCGGCCGCGCCGGAGCAACGGCATCGCCGGGTGCTCCCTTGCCGACGAGGTAGGCGGTCATGACCTCAACTTCATCGAGGCCGGCGTCCATGCCGCCGCTTACCATGATGAGCGGCGCCACGCCCATCTGCCAAAGCGCCAGGGCGTGGTCGAGTCGCGCGCGCAGCTCCGCGCATGGGCCGTCGGCGCGCACGGTGGCGCCGAAGACCACGAGGGCGTCGGCCGGCGGCCCTTCGGCCGGCCCCCCCGGGAGGAGATCCGCGGCGTCCCGCGGCGGGGTGGTCGCGGCGCGCTCGGCGCGGCGCACCAGGAGCGCGAGAATGCTCGCCCCTGCCGCCGCGCACATGGCGAGCACGGCGACGGCCACCAGGGCGCCTCCCAGAGCGCGCGCCGCCATCGTTCTCCCGGCGGCGCGCGGCCGCCGTGCCGCGCGGCTCCCGGTGGCGGGTAGCCGCGCCGCCGGCCGCCTCACGAGAGGCTCCGGGCGTGGCGCACGGCGAGGCCCCACGCCTGCAGCAGGCCGCGCGTGCAGATGCCCATCTCGTAGCCGCTGACGAGCGTGTCGTGCTGCTTCTCGGTGAGGAAGGCGAGCAGGAGCGTCCCGGCGTCGCAGTCGATGACCGCGACGTCGTTGGCCACTTCGAACAGCGATCCGGTCTTGTGCGCAACGCGCAGGTCGAGGTCGTTGGCTCCCAGGGGTATGCGGGCGTTGTGCACGGTATGGCGCAGGGCGTTCGCCGTGAGCGGGTAGCGCCCGGCATCCTGTGACGCCACGATCAGGCGCAGCGCGTCACGGGCCGTCGTGAGGCCGACGAGCGGACCCCCCGCCCCTTCGCGGTCTTCGTTCACGGTGGTCGCGCCGCAGCCCAGGTCGGCGACGACGTCGCGCACCGCCGCGATGCCGACGGCGTCGAGCAGCCACGTCGCAGAGGCGCGATCGCTGAGGGATAGGCAGAGGCCGAGCACGTCCGCGGCGGCCAGGAGCAGGCCGGGGCGCAGCACGCGCAGCGGTTCGGGACCCCAGCCGCCTGCATCCAGCAGCTCCACCGCGACCGTCGCGTCCGCGTCGAGGTCGCCGGCCGCGAAGGCGCGCTCCGCGGCCAGCGCCAGCGGCACTTTGAGCAGGCTCGCCGCGGGACGCGGCTCGTCGGCCGCGACGCCGCCCTCCCAGGCCGCGTCCGGCGTCTCGACGTGGGCCAGCACCGAACGCCCGGGCTCGCGCGCGAACGCGCGCAGCAGCCGGGCCGATGTTTCTTGGGGGCCTGCGGGCATCTCAGACCTCCTGACGCCGGGCCAGGCGGGCGAAGTGACCGTCGGCCGCGAGCAGCGCAGCCGGGGTACCTTCCTCCGCGATGCGTCCGCCGGCGACGACCACGATCCTGTCGGCGTCGCGCACGGTGCTCATGCGGTGCGCGACGATCACCCGGGTGGCCGGGGATGACATGACGGTGCGCATGACCACGGCCTGCGTCAGGTTGTCGAGCGCGCTGGTCGCCTCGTCCATCAGGAGGATGCGCGGCCGCCCGGCCAGGGCGCCGGCGATCATCAGGCGCTGGCGCTGGCCGCCGCTGAGCGCCAATCCGTGGTCGCCGACGGGGGCGTGGAGCCGCTCGGGCATGTCACGCACGTCATCGCCGAGCCCGGCCTCCTCCAGCAGCGCCCAGACCTCACCGTCGTCCATGCGGCGCGGACCGGTGACGCACTCACGCACCGTGGCCCCCAGGGGGCGCGACGACTGGAGCACCACGCCCATCTGCCGCCGGACCGCCGCCGGGTCGAGCCCGGCGAGGTCGCGGCCGTCGTAGGTCACCGAGCCCTCCCAGGGGTTCTCGAAGCCCAGCAGGAGCCGCAGCACGGTGGACTTGCCGCCGCCCGACGGTCCGACGACGGCGACAAACTCGCCCGGCTCCACGGACAGGCTGAGCCCGTCGAAAAGAGGTGGCTGATCGGGCCGGTACCCGAACACGACCTGCGTGAGCGCCACGGCGCCGCTCAGCCGGCCCGGCGGCGCGGCTGCCGCGGCGCGCTCGCGCGGCTCGGCGGCCACCGGCTGCAGACGGCTGAGCACCGGCCCGAGCTCGGAAAGCGAGACAAGCTGGCTGCTCAGCGCCATCATCGCGAGCGCCAGCTGGGCCACGGCGGCATACAGCGCGAGAAAGACGCCCGGCGCGCCGGTGGAGCCGGGCTGCAGGCGTGCGCCGGGGAGCAGGATCACGGCGACGGTGAAGGCCACCACGACCACCGCCGGCGCCGCCACGTCCACCGGGCCGGTGAGGGATATGGCCCGTAGCCGGGAGCTCAGGGCGGTCGTGCTCTCCCCCTGGTCGGTCGCCCAGCGGGCCAGGGCGCGATCCTCGGCGCCGGTGATGCGCCACGACACCAGAGAGCCCAGCAGGCTCAGCAGGGTCGCGTCGCTCTGGCTGCGCGCCTCGAGCAGCCGCGGCAGCAGGGCTCGCGCTCGCAGCTGGACGCTGACAGAAGCGCCGAGGGCGGCCACGGTGGCCACGGCGCTGACGAGCCCGATACGGGCGTCCGCGGCGATGAGATAGACGAGATTGACGAGGCCGAATGCCGCGGTCACCAGCGCGGCGAGCACGGAATCGTCCACCTGCTGGCGGGCCGCGTCCACAGAGAGCGCCCGGTTCATCACGTCACCCGTCGAGCGCGCCCGGAAGAACGTCGCCGGCAGCCGCAGGAGGTGCGCGATCACGGCGGGCGCGAGAACCGCGTCGCTGCGGTCGCGGATGCGCACCACGAGCAGGCCTCGGGCGAGCAGCAGCGCGCCCACCCCCGCGCTGCCGATGGCGAAGGCGATCAGGATGGCGATGATGCGCTGGACGTCGCCGTTGGGCACGGCGGACTCGAAGATGGCCCCGGTGGCCAGGGGGAGCAGCAGCCCCGCGAACCCGCCCACTACGCCGAGGATGAGCAGCAGCCACAGGTCGGACCAGCGGCCGCCCAGGGACCAGGCGACCAGATGCCACCAGCGGGTGTCCGCGGGGAGGTTCCGGGCGAGCGCGAGCGCCCGTGCGTCGAGGTCGCGGGCGGAGCCGCGCCCGAGGCGCCGGACGCGCCGCGTGACGGCGTCCACCACCTCGTTGCCGCCCGGGCCCGGGACCACGGCCGCCGGGCCGCTCGAGGTACGCACCAGCAGCGGGCCGGTCACTGCCTTCCACCAGCGGCCGGTAAGTGCGACGCCCCAAGACATCAGCCCGGAGGCGGCGATGACCGCGTCCTCCGGGCCCAGCCCGGCTTCGACCTCGGGGTCCGCCGGGCGTGCCGTGCAGCCGGCCGCCGCGGCCGCGAGAGCCACGGCGTCGAGCACGGGATCGTCGCGACGCGGGATGTCCACGGCGCCCCTGTCGCGGTCTCGGGAAAGCCTGTCGACGGCTTCGTCGAGGGCGCGGCGCGACTCAGCCATGGGTCAGCTCCGCGAAGCGGCCGTAGGTCTTGATCTCCTCGTAGGCGCCCTGCTGGACGATGCGGCCGCCGTCGAGGACGAGGATCGTGTCGGCGTCACGGACGGTGCTCAGCCGGTGCGCGACCACGATGCAGGTGCAGTCCCGGCGGCGCAGGTTCTGCTCCACCTCTGCCTCCACCACCGGGTCCAGGGCGCTCGTGGCCTCGTCCAGCACGAGGAGGCGCGGGCGGCGGCACAGGGCGCGGGCGATGGCGAGGCGCTGCAGCTCGCCGCCGCTGAAGCCGTGGCTGGAGCCGGTCACCTCCTCGCTGAGGCCGAGCGGTCGCGCGATGACCGCGTTTTCGATGCAGGCGTCGCGGAGGGCGGCGAGGATCTCCTCAGCCGGCACACCGTCGTCGAAAAGGGTGATGTTGTCGCGGATCGTGCCGGGCACCAGCGCGGGCTCCTGCGGGACGTACGCGAGAGCCCCCGTGCGAACCTCGCGCGGCAGCTCGAGACGCGGGACGCCGTCGAGCTGCACCTGCCCGGACCATGGCTGCAGCTCGCCGATCACCAGGCGCACGAGCGTCGACTTGCCGCTGCCGCTGCCGCCCACGAGGGCGACCCGGCTGCCGGCCGGCACGTCGAGGTCGATGCCCTGCAGGAGCGGCGCGGCCTCGCGGTCGTACCCGAAGGTGACGGCGCGCAGGCTCACGGCGACGGGACCGTCACCCGACGCCGTCACGGGCGCGGCGCCTGCGACCGGGAGCACTTCGACGTCGATGGGCAGGTCGCGCACCACGGCCACTTGGCGCTCGATGCTCGTGACCGCGCTCAGCAGGACGCCGATCCAGACAAGCTGGCCGGCAGGGATAAGCACCTGCAGCAGCAGGGCCTGGGAGGCGACGAGCGTCCCCAGCGAGAGCTGACCGGCAAGGACGAGCCACACCCCGACCGCGAGCACGACGCCCAGACCGAGGCTGGGCGTCAGCGGCCCGACGGTTCCCAGGCGCTGCCCGCTGACCCCGAGGTCGGAGGCCGCCCGCGCGACCCCGTCGCGCGAGCGGCTCCAGCGATCGAAGAGCCACTGCTCGGCGGCGCTTGCCTTCACCGTCTCGATGTCGGCGACGAGCTCGCTGGTGAGGGCCGACTGGCCGACTCGCCTGCGGTCCGCCTCCTGCTGGCGCTTCGCACGGGTGCGCAGGAGCCGGGCGGAGATGGCCATCGACGCGACGACCACTGCGAGGGCGGTCGCCCCGAGGCGCAGGTCGAGGGCGAGCAGGGCGGCGCTGAACACGACCACGGTCAGGATGCTCACCATGGCGAGGGGCACGAGCATGCCGGCCTGGAACGTCGAGCGCTGGATCGACGCTCCGCGGGCCGCGACGTCGCCCACGCCGAGGTCGTCGACGTCAGGCACCGGGATGCGCAGCGCGTGCCAGACGAAGGCCGTGGAGCGCGTGGCGCTCAGGCGCACCGCGAACCTCGTGAGGACGCGGTACTGCAGCCAGCTCAGGACGCCGGAGAGCAGCGCGGCGGCCGTCAGGCCGATGACGATCGGCAGCGCCCAGCCGGTCGCGCCGGCGATGAGGTACTGGTCGAGGAAGGTCTTTATCAGCAGCGGGACGGCCAGGCCGGGGACGAGAGCGACGATCCCGGCGACGCCGACGAAGACGAACGCGGATGGCCCCGAACGGACGAGCCCGTGCAGGATAGCGCCGTTGCCGGACCCGGAGCTCACTTCACGATTTGTTGCACGGGCGCCGTTTCGGACACGATCACGGCGACCTCCGTCAGCGTGCCCACAGAGACCGCCGTCGGGGGTCCGTCACCCGTGGTCCAGTGGTAGCCGCTGGGGGTCGTGGCATCGCGATCCAGCGACACGGTGACCTCGAGGACCGGACCGCCCGTGAGGAAGTAGTCGGCGAGGCTCAGGTTGCCGCCCACGATCAGCGTGACGCGTTCCGGCGGGACGGGGACGGGGGACACGGCGTCCACGCGCCCCATGAGCGTGCCGAACTGCGAACGCGGTGCGGACGCCAAGCTGATGCGCACCGGCATGCCGGGCGCGATGCGCTTGCCCGGACCGGCGGGGACGAAGGCCACCACGACCGCTCTGGAGCCGCTGGGCTCCACTGTCAGCAGCGCGGTGCCCCGGTCGGTCACCCCGCCGGCGCGCACGAGCACCGTCGCGATCGTGCCCCTGAGCGGGCTCGTGACCGTGACGGACCTCCCCCCGACGGTCCGGATGCGCGCGACAACGACTCCGGCCTCCACGATGTCCCCCGGCAGCACGTCAATGCTTTCGACGGTGCCCTGCAGCTCGGCGCCCACCTCTACGAATCCTTCCGAGGGGACGACGATGCCGGGGCCGGTGACGGCGTCGGGCGTGCGGCCGAAGACCGCCCACGCGATCCCCGCGACCACGAGAAGGATGAGCGCGACGAGGATCAGCCAAGAGGGCCGGTCGGTGATGGGGAGCCTGCCGGCCACCTCTGCGCTGGGGTCGCGTTCGCCGCGCCTGCTGCTCTCGTGGGCGGTCACTGCGACGCCGGCGTGCGGCGCGGGCTCAGACGGCACGGGCATCCCGAGGCACGGACGCGGCCCCGCAGCGGCGCGACTCTGCCGCAATCTGCGCGAGACTCGCGCGCCCGCAGAGCGTCGGCATGGTCACTCCTCCAGCGTGCGACATCCTCCGAGCCTCCCATGGTAGAGCCGCACCGGCCGTCGGCCGGCGGCCCGTTGCCGGTAGTGTACGCCGTGCGCGGGGCCGGGGTACAGGCTCGTACCGCAGTCGCCGCGACGGTCGCATGTGCCTCAACTGGCCGTGTGCCGCCGGTGACGACCCTGACGACGAAGCACGGCGCCTCCCGCAGCCGCGCCGCCTTGAGGTGCGCGTCCAGCCTGCGCGTAGCGAAGAAGAGCCTTGTCCACCTCCGGCGACGCGCAAGGTCACCGCCGTCCAGGCTGACCTTGATGCCGTGCGGAAGAGTGCTAGCCTGTACGGCATGGACGAGACCAAGCTCACGATCCGCATTGAACGCGCGACGCTCGAGCGCGCCAAGCGCTACGCACGGGCGCACGGCACCTCGCTGACGCGGCTCGTCACCAGTCACCTCGAACGACTCGGCGCCGCTGGCGAGGCGGCCGGCGACGAGGCCCCGGTGACCCGCAGGCTCACCGGGGTGCTCCCGGCGAACGCGTTGCTGCAGGACTACCGTGAGCACCTCGAGCGCAAGCATGCCCGAGGCCTGCCGCGCTCTGCTCGACCTCAACGTGATCCTCGACGTCTTTCAGCGGCGGCAGCCGTTCTACGACGACTCGGCGACCGTGTTGGCCGCCGCCGAGACGGGCCGGCTCGGCGGCCTCGTCGCCGCGCACAGCGTGACGACGCTGTTCTACCTGGTGACGCGGGACCGGGCCGGCTACGCCGCCGGCCCCCTCTCCGCGCTCGCCCCGGCAGAGCTGCTGGCGCTGCTGCCGGATGCGGCGGACCGGGGGCCTCGCCCTGAGCGCGCCACCCGCCAATCGACGCCTCGGCAAAGCACGCGCATTCCCGTTGAGCGGGTTGGTGGCCCGGGGCGTCGTGCATGAGTCTGACCGCAGGGTCATCCTCGCTGAGTAGCGCTTTAGGCTGCGCTCATCGCCACCTCGATCGTCGTCTCAAGGCTCGGCGCCGGGGCGGCCACTGCGGGACCACGCGCGAGGGCGAGGCGTGTGCCTCAGTGTTTTGTTGCAGCGCGACATAGGTCATCATGTCATGCAGCCGGGCGGCTGCCGCACCCTTGAGGGGTACGTGAGCGGCGGCAGTGCGCGTGGCTTGGCGCGCGGGGAGCTGCAGCGCTCAGAAACCGGCGCTGACGGGCCTGACCGCTGAAGCTTGCGCGTCCCGCCGGCCCTCGACCGACAGAGAATCTACCGCCAAGAACACAGGGAGAGCCCGCCATGGAGTGGTCCCGCTACAACCAGCTCTTCGAGTCCGAGCGCTTCGGCCTCTTCCTCTACAACGCGCTCTCGAACACGCTGATGGAGCTCGACGAGCCGTACTACCGCGCCCTTGAAGGCATGCGCGAGTGCGGCGGCGCCCCGGGCGGCGGCGTGAGCGCGCCCGCCGACCCTGCCGCCCCGGGCGCGGAGGCCGGCGCCGACCCTGCCGCCGACCGCGACTTCCTCGCCCTGTTGGCGGAGAACAAGGTGCTCGTCGAGGCGGGCGAGGAGCAGCGCCTGCTGCTCGCCCGCCATTACGGGCGCCAGGCGCGCCGCTTCGACAGCTCTCATCTGGGCCTCACCATCTGTCCGACCCTGCAGTGCAATTTCCGCTGCCCCTACTGCTTCGAGCAGAGTCAGCAGGTGGGCACCACGATGAGTCCCGAGACGGTCGACCGTCTCATCGCTTTCATTGGAAGCTACAAGGACGCCCGCCGCCTCTCGCTCGGCTGGTACGGCGGCGAGCCCACCCTTGCCTGGGAGGTGATCGAGGACGTGACGGCGCGCGCGCAGGCCCTCGACATCGAGCTCGAAGGCGCCGGCCTCGTGACCAACGGCTACCTCCTCGACGCTGCCAAGATCGCCCGCCTGGGCGACCTCCAGATCCGCTCCATTCAGATCACCCTCGATGGCCCGCCCGAGGTGCACGACTCTCGTCGCGTGCTGGCCGGCGGCGGCCCCACCTATGCGCGCATCCTCGAGAACGTGGCCCTCCTCATGGAGTCGGCCTACGAGGGCTCCTGCACGATCCGCGTCAACGTCGACAAGCACAACCGCGAGCGCTTTCTCGAGCTGCGCGCGGAGCTGCTCGCGCGCTTCGCGGGCAAGCGTCTGTCCGTCTACCCGGGGCACGTGCACACTGGCCCGGGGCACGCCTACGACCACGCCTGCAACCTCGACCTCAAAGACTGGGCCGCGCTCACCGTCGACCTCTACCGCGGCGGCGGCCTGCTGCCGAAGGAGGGCTTCTACCCGGCGGCCAACCTCGACGGCACCTGCGTAGCCACCAGCCACAACGGCTTCGTCGTGGGCCCCCGCGGCGAGCTCTACAAGTGCTGGGAGGACGTCGGCAAGCCCGAGATGGTGATCGGCGACATCGCTGCCGAAGAGCCGATCACCGACCCCGGGTTGCGCGCCCTCTACGCCCTCGGCACCGACGCTTACGACGACCCCGAGTGCGCGGCCTGCAACGTGCTCCCCATCTGCGGCGGCGGCTGTGCCAACAGGCGCCTGCGCGCCAAGCATTTCGGCGAGCAGGGCCTGACCTACTGCTCGCCCTACAAGGAGCACCTCACGGCCTACCTCGAGGAGTACTACGACAGCTACCTGAGCCGTGCGCTCCTGGGCGTGGGGCTGCCCCCGCACGACGCCGCCGCGGCCGACAGGGGCTACCGCATGGTGCACCCGCGGAAGCGCAGCGCGGCAGAGGCGCCGCATCTCCTGGCCGACCCCGTCGGGCAGGAGCGCTGAGACGGGCACGGAGTCCCCGGCCCAGGAACCGGCCGGGAAGAAGCCGGCGGCGTGGGCGAGTGCCCCAGAGTCATTCTTGTGGCAACACGTGAGCCATCGTCATAGGATTCCACCCATCGCAATGAACCAGTCGAGAAGGCAAGGAAGAGGAGGCACGAGATGTCGGTCGAGGACGCCAAGAACTACTTGCGCAGATTGGCCACCGACAAAGAGTTCGTCGCCACCGTCAAGGCGGCGACGAGCTCGGGGGAGCGCATCGCCGTGATCCACGCCGCGGGCTACGACTTCGACCTCAAGGAGCTCGCCGAAGCACGCAGCTTCGAGCTCAGCGACGAGGAGAGCCGCAAGATCGCCCTCTCCGATGAGGATCTTGCGGCGATCGCCGGAGGCGGCGGCTGCGGCTGGACGCACGAGTCGGAGGGGCACTGCGGCAGGACGCACGAGGGTGAG
>CAIOZS010000223.1 GCA_903862845.1 uncultured Thermoleophilia bacterium | reverse complement strand
AGGTTCCCCCGGTAGACGCCCATGTTCTGGATCCCGTTGTCGGGGTCCTTGGTCACCCAGCAGCCCGCGGTGAAGTACGGCGCCGCGTCGTACCCGGGGGTGGACACCGGGATGGGCAGCGAGGCGAGGCCCTTGCCGTCGCCCTGCAGGTCGTCGCCGGTGATGACGATCTCCTGGCAGGGGGCGTCGGTCACGAGGACCGGGTCGATTGGATCCGCCATCGCGTGCAGCCAGTGCGCGCCGATCTTCTCGATCGGCACCCCCATGCCGACGCTGTAGATCTCGGGGTTGCCCGCCATCACGCCGACCGCCACGTCGATGTCGTACGTGCGCCCGTTGCCGTCGGTCACGTTCGTGAACAGAAAGCCCTTGCGGTCCTCCTCGGCGATGCCGCCGCAGTACTGCCAGCGCACCAGCGGGTGCAGCACGGTGTCCTTGTTCACCGGCGTGTCGACCTCGACCAGCAGGCCCTTGTCGCGGAGCGCCTGGAGATGCCCCTGCATGTCGGTCGCTCCGGCCGGCTCGGCCACCTGGTCAGTCACCGTGGTACCCCTTCATCAGACAACAGGCTCATAGCTGGACGGCAGTAGACTACAGCGCCGGTGATCCGGATCGTGCGTCGCGCGGCGGGGTCCGTGGACCCCGCTCTGCTTCACGGATTCCCGAGAGCCGAGGTCCAAGGGATCAAGCAGTCGGCTCGCCGCGAAATCCTGGCAAATCGAGGGACAGGAGCCGGGGATCCACAGGCACATTGTTTGCGCGCCCTGAGCCCCAGAGTTGTCGTTGGTATACTTGCACGTGGCAAGTACCGCCCATGAGTACGCCTCCTCGATAGGTACGCCGACGATACCGCTGATGCGCTGCGCGACCGAGTCGCACGAGATCGGCGCGTCGCCCTGCGAGGGAAAAGGGGCCCAAGCCATCGCGGTAACAGGCTCTTCCTGATGCTAGCGGCCGTTGCTGCTGCTGTCAGCGCCCGACTTCTACCATTTGAGGCCAAGCTTCTACCCGGGACGGACAGTGGGTGCCTTTTCGCGCTCCATCGTGGAATTGCGTCATCCTTCCTCCCGGGGAACTTCTGCCCCGACCCGCCTGAACACTGGGTGAAAGACGAGTTGGGGTGGGCGTCTTCCTCTGCACGTGACCCTCAAGACCGAGGTGCGGTGCACGGGCTGCTGCGCCGTGTGTCGCGTAGCGCAGACTGGGTGCGCCCGCGCCACGTGCTCGTCCACGACTACTTCGACGGGTACGACGCGGTGGTCCCGACCCCAGTGCGGGTCTTCCTGCCGTCGCCGGCGCAGGAGCGTGAGCGCGTCCTTGACGAAGACGGCGAAGCCTGACGCACGAAGAGGCCCGCGACCTCGGCCTGCTGGAGCCCGGCGCCTGCGCCTGGGAGATCACCGACTGGATGGCGAGAGCGGAGCCCTCATGAGCATCGCGGCGGACGGCTCAGGAGTACAATGACGTCGCTGGCCCACCCACCCCCGAGGTCGTGACATGGACGAGATCATTTTCGTTGTCGAGGAAGCGCCTGAAGGCGGCTACTCGGCACGCGCGCTGGGTGCAGCGATCTTCACGGAAGCCGATGACCTCGATACTCTTCAGTCCGAGGTGCGCGACGCCGTCCTCTGCCACTACGAGGTCGAAGCCGAGCGTCCACGAGTCATCCGGCTCCATTTCGTGCGGGACAGCCTCATCGCAGTGTGAGGCTTCCGCGGGACCTCTCCGGCGCGGACCTCGCCCACGCGCTTGCGGCTCTGGGCTACGTGGAGACGCGGCAGACCGGTAGCCACATGCGGCTGACGACGCCGGAGCGCGGCGAGCATCACATCACAATCCCGCGACACGAATCGCTCCGCATCGGCACTGTCGCAGCGATCCTTGCGGAGGTCGCCGATCATTTCGGCTTGTCGCGGGAAGCGCTCGTCGAACGGCTCTTTGCTCGCTGAGCACATTTGACGGGTACCTGCAGGTGCCCGCAACGCAGATCACCGGCTGCAAAGCGAGAGTGGAGCGCAGACGAGCATCGGCGAGATCATCCTCATGCACCTGGTCGCCGGCGGCGGCGACAGGGAGGACGAGCTGTTCACGCTGAACGACACCGGCAAGGCGATCTGGGACCAGCTCGACGGGCAGCGCAGCCTCGCGGGCGTGGTCGCTGCCCTCGTGCCCCAGTTCGAGCAAGCCGAGGACGGCGCTTGAGAGCGCGACCTGCTCGGCCTCGTCGCCGGGCTCGTGGAGCGGCGCATGCCGGTCGCCGCCTGAGGCGGTCGCCGACGGGCGGGGCCGGCGCCACCAAGCTGTCGAGGCTGCGCGCCACCGCCGCGGCGGTGGCGCCCCTTGCCCCGCCCCGAAGACATGGAGTACGGCCGCCAGCGAACGCGATGACCCAAGGGCGGCGGCGGTGCCGTCGCCAGAAGCAGGAGACGCGAGCCCATGGACGAGCCCACGAGAAGAGCTTGGAACAGGCCTGAACTGATCGTGATCGTGCGGAGTGGGCCGGAGGAGGCAGTGCTCACGACGTGCAAGGTATTTACAACCAACATAGGAAACGCCGACGGTGATGGAGGGTGCACGGCTTTGCCCGCCACCGACTGCAGCACCCCGTGTGAAGACATAGCGGCGTCGTGACCCCCCCTTGATCCCTTGGCTCTTGGCCCTCGGGGATCCGTGAAGGAAGGCGTGGTCCACGGACCCCGACGCGGAACGCAAGGGGTATGCACTCCTCCGGCTACGCGAAAGGGGCGGGCGGGGGTGTCCCGCAGAAGGATCGCCGCCGGCTCCGTGATTCTTCAAGGGGGCGCGCAGGTGGGCTCTTCCCCTCACCATGGACGCCCGACCTGCGGACAGGCGATCACCCGTTTCGCCGCAAGACGACCGCCGTGGGAGCGCGGCGACGCGTGCTTCATGGCTTGGGCCAAGCGTCTCGACGGAGTGCGGAACGCCCGTCAGGCGACGGGAAAGCGGACGCGACGTCTGCGGAATCCTACCTGCACGAAGTTGTCGCGTTCGGCCTTCTCGATCTTCTTCAAGGCCAGTTCCAGAAGGAGCTCCCTCTCCTCCGGGTCCCTCTTCGCAGTCTTTCTGAATCTCCGCAGTCCGAGGCGGTCGCGGAGCAGCAACGCCTCGGTGGCTGAGGTCCGTTCTCGCGGCCCCTCTTCGAGTCTCATGGGGCCTCACGGTCCTTCAGCGTGCGCAGCTCAGCCAGTATGTCGTTCTCCGGAAGAGCCGCCCTCCGCTCCAGGTAGGCCCAGTCCAGCTCGTCGCGGTAGCGCACGATCAGAAGCTTCGCCATCTCGCAGTCGACTTCGGACTTCCGGTGCTTGCACGCGTTCATCCTGTCGATGATCAGGTCTTCGAGGCCGATGACGATGCAGCGCAGGCCTCCTTCGATCTCGACGGTCTCGCGTGGGGCATCCTCGCCGGCGAGCCCGGAAGCCGGAGCCTCAACGGCCATGTCCAGTCCCTCATGGATCCAGTAGCGCCCCTTCTTGACGCAGTCCAGCTCCCGCAGCGCTGCGTCCAGAGCGTCGCCATCGACGTAGGCCAGGTCGATGTCGGCGGTGAAGTAGACCTCGCGGGTGTAGTAAGAGAGGGCCAGCCCTCCGATGAGCACTGGAGCCGGTTTGCCCCGGTCCTCCAGAACACGGGTGATCAGACCGGTCATCAGCATCTGGCGCGCGAGAGGGGCTTCGGTTGTCGCGATCTGCGCCAGGATGTCCTTGATATCCACAAGATCATGATGACCACAACGGAAAGGGCGGACAAGCCGGGAGCAGGCCCGCGACCTCGGCCGGCACCGGAAGGCCAGTGGGGAGGGGGATCCCGGCGGAGTCATCTTGCCTCTGGAGGGATTCGCCTTGGTGGAGGAGACGCTCAGGCAACGCCTCCCCTCTCTCGCTGAGGAGGACGAACTCGCGAAGATGGAGCAAGCAGCCAACGACCCCCTCTTCATGGACGACGTGCGAGAGACCATGAGCGCCTTCGTCGGTGCTGACGCCCAGTGGTGGGAGCCGGCCCAGTGACATACCAGCGGCACGTCTTTCTCGCTGCGCTGGATCCGACCAAAGGTTCGGAGCAGGCGGGGAAGCGCCCAGTGCCTGTCGTCAGCCGGGAGCGGATCAACCAGGCAGTGCCGGTGGTCAAAGTGATCCCCCTCACTTCGCGCACGTCCGATGCGCGCTGCATGTACCCAAACGAAGTCCCGTTGCCGGCCTTCGACATCGACGCGACAGCCTTCCGGACTGGGCTACCTCTCGCTGCCTGACGCCGAGACCCAGGTGAGAGATCTCCGGGAGGACAAGGCAGCCGAAAGTGGGTGTCTGGAAGGACGGACCAACCCCGTTTGGCTCCGGGCCCTCGGGAATCCGTGATGGGAGCGAGGGTCCACGATTGACACGAGAATCGTGTAGCACTAGAATCGTGACCATGAAGAACGTCACCATCACTCTCGACGAGGAAGTGGCTCGGTGGGCGCGGGTCTGGGCGGCGCGCCACGACACCAGCGTCTCGCGGATCCTGGGAGAGATGCTCCAGGAGCGCATGCTCCAGGAGGAAGGCTACGAGGTGGCCATGAAGCAGTACTTGGCGGTCACCCCCCGAGCACTGAAGACCAGCGGTGCGTATCCCACACGGACTGAGGCGCACGAGCGCCTACGCCCGTGAACCCCACCTGTTTCGTAGACACGAACGTGCTGGTCTACGCGCGAGACTCATCCGAGCCCGCAAAGCAGCCTGCTGCCGAGCGCTGGCTGCGGCTGCTCTGGGCCACGCGTTCTGGCCGGCTGAGCTCGCAGGTGCTCAATGAGTACTACTCCGTGGTGACCGAGAAGCTGCGGCCCGGTTTGGGTCGCGTCGAGGCTCGGGCCGACGTGCGCAACCTGATGGCATGGGCGCCCGTGCCCACGGACGGCCAGGTCGTCGAAGGGGCCTGGACCGTCCAGGATCGCTACGGTCTCTCCTGGTGGGATGCGCTCGTCGTGTCGGCCGCGCAAGTGGCTGGTTGCACCTGGCTGCTTTCCGAGGACCTCCATCATGGTCAAGCGCTCGACGGCGTCACGGTGGTCGACCCCTTCCAGACAGCGCCGGAGGACCTTCTCGGCTGAGACACCCGGCGCAGTGCGCCCGGCACAGTGGTGACCGCCGATGCCGGCGACCATCGCCTCACTGGTCAGCGCCCGACTTCTACCAGTTGAGGCCGGCCTCTTGCCTGGGACGGACAGCGAGCGGACTTTCGGCTTCGGGTAGACTCCCGCCATGCCGCGCCTCTCCGCCAGGACCTCTCGATGACGAAGACTCCGCGGGCGCCTGTGACGGTGCGCTGGCTCATCGACCCCGATGAGAGCGTGCGGGTCGCGGCCGTCCTCCCGGTCGAGGTCGAGGTCCTGCAGCACGGTGCCTACCCCTTCCCGCCCGAGCTCGGGCACGGCTGGTTCGAGCGTCTGACGCTCGGCCCCGGAGTCTCGCTGTACCGCGGCGTGCACCGCTTCCGGCCCGGGACCTCCGGGCGCCTGGTGCCGCTGGGGGAGTTCACGGCCGACTTCCCCGAGACCATGCTCTGGGCGCAGAGCGTGCGCGGCGGCACGATCCTGCACCGCGAGTTCGTCCCGCCGGCCGAGCTCATCTACCGGCCCGGCCACGACTTCTTCCGCCGCGCCGACCGCTTCCACTCGATCCCGGCCGTCGATTCGTCCTCCGACAGCGAGATGACCTGCCTCCTCATCGCCGACGGTGCCCTGACCGGCTTGCTGGGCGAGGAGCTGGCGCGACAACTGATCGTGCGCCTCGGCCTGGAGGCGCCGCCGGCAGCCACAGTGCTGCAGATGCCGCGCCACCTCGCGGCCCCCTTGCACGCCGCGCTCTCGCCGACGCTGAGCGGCCAGGTGCAGCGGCTCTTCGGGCAGGCGAAGGTGCTCGAGTACCTCTGCGCGCTGGCGGCGCACCTCGGTGCGGACGAGTCCGAGAGCGTGCAGACGGAACGGGCGCGGGACGGCGTGCGCGCCCTGCACGACTATCTCCTGCGCCTCGAGGGCAAGCTGCCCACCGTCGAGCAGTTGGCGCTCAGCTTCGGCATGCCGGCGCGCCGGCTCAACGACGCCTTCGCGCGGGAGTACGGCGAGCCCATCTACGCGTTCGTCAGCAACGTCCGCCTCACCGAGGCACACGCGGCGCTCCTCGAGGGCGAGCTGCCGATCAAGGTGCTTTCGCGGCGCCTCGGCTACTCGCACGTCAATGGCTTCACCCGCGCCTTCACGAGGAAGTTCGGCTACCCGCCGGGGAGCCTGCGCCGCGGCAGAGGGAAGGGCGAGGGGTAGCGCGAGGACTGGCGCCGTGCGGCTGCGCCCACCCCGGCCACTGTCGCAGCCGGGGTGGGCAGCCGGTGTTCCCTACCTCAGAGGACGCCTTCCAGGCTGGTGCCCTTGAGGACGCGTTCGAGCAGGCCGTGGGCGGGGACCTTGCCGTCGTACATGACTTCGGTGGCCTTGGCGATCACGCGCACGTCGTACTTGGACGGGTAGACCTCCGGCGGT
>CAIOZS010000222.1 GCA_903862845.1 uncultured Thermoleophilia bacterium | reverse complement strand
GCCGTGTCGGCGATGCTCTCGCGGCCGGGCAGGTGGATCTCGCCGGGGCGCAGGTAGAGGGCGTTGCCGCCGAGCTCGGCGAAGCCGTTCTCGAAGCTGACGCGCGTGCGCGTGGAAGCGGCTTCGAAGATCATCGCCAGGTGCTGCCCGGGCAGGAACGGCGTGAGCGGCCGCTTCTTCCAAAGCGCCTTGAGGTTCACGGCGAGCTTGAGGAGGTCCTCGAGCTCCTCGCGCGTGTAGTCGAGGTCGGTGAGGAAGTGGCGGCCGCGGAACTTCTTGAGCGGGGGCAGCGGCTGGCTGACATCGTGACTCATCGATCCTCCTTGAGGCGCATCGCGCCCACGTGATGGAAATGTGGTCAGTCGGGCGAAGAACTGCGCTCTTTACGCTGTCGACTGTTCCCGGCGAGGGGTGGCGGGCATCTGCTGAGTAGCGCAATGGATGCCCCCGCCTGCGTAGTAGATGACGGGGCACGGAACGCCGACGACTTCGCGACCCGGCAAGACGTCACGCAGCTTGTCGAGCACCGCCTCGTCATCGGCGGTGCCCAGAGTGGGTACCACCGCGCCGCCGTTGGCGAAGTAGAAGTTGATGTACGGCGAGACGAACGACGCGTCGTTGAACTGGAGGGGGCCGGCATCGACTTCGAAGGGGATCGTCGCGATCGGACCTCCCAGGGCATCGGTGGTCGTCTCGAGGATCCGCTTGTTCTCGAGCATCCGCTCGTGGTCGGGGTGGTCTTCAGCGACCATGTGCGCCAGCACACGGCCGGGACCGACGAACGCGGCGACCCCGTCGACGTGGCCGTCGGTGTCGGGGTCCTCTTCCGGTCCCCGGCCGCCCGGAAGCCAGATCACCTTCCGGACGCCCAGGTAGTCCTCCAGGATCCGGGTCATCTCGTCCCTGGTGAGCTCCGGGTTGCGCGTGGGGTTCAGCAGATTGCTCTCGGTCGTGATAAGCGTCCCCTCGCCGTCGACGGTGATCGCGCCGCCCTCGAGCACCATCGGCGCTGCGAAGCGCTGGACTCCGAGGTACTCCGCAAGGCGTTCCCCGATCGCCGCGTCGTCGTCGTAGGGCTCATACTTGCCTCCCCACGAGTTGAACTTGAAGTCGGCGACTGCCCGGCGGCCATCGGGATGCGTGATGAAGAGCGGCCCGCTGTCGCGCAGCCAGTAGTCGTCGATAGGCAGTTCGACGACCTCGACGTCGCCGCCGAGGTAGCTCCTTGCCGCCGCGCCTTCGCCGGGCGCCGCGATCACCAGGACCGACTCGAATTTCGCGATGGCGTGAGCCAGCAGAGTGTGGGTCGCCAACGCCAGCATGTGCTGGTCGCTCCAGGGCACCGGGATCCGCTGCCGTGTGGGCCAGCCCATGATGCAGCGCTCATGCGGTTCCCACTCGGCGGGCATGCGGAAGCCGAGCGAGGACGGAGTGGCCTCTTCGGGTCTCCGGGCAGCGTCTTCGGATTGAGCTCTCATGGTCACGCTCCTTCGAGTACGGAGAGGCTGAGATACGATGGTGCGCCCCCGCCCGTCGTCAGCGTCTGCTCGTTCCGCTCCCCCCGGGTCGCGAACCAGGGGTTCTCGTCCGTGCCGGGGTGCGGCAGGTAGAGCGGGAAATCGCTGGAGGCGATCGCAAGGCGCAGCCGGTGCCCGGGGAGCAGCCGGTGTCCTGTGTGGCTCAGGGAGATCTCGACCGGGCGTTCGGGATCAGGATCGCGGACCAGGCGCTCGCCGCGCAGCAACATGTGCGCGGAGCCGTCGGGGTAGACGTCGCAGAGCTTGACGTGCACGTACATCGACGGCGCCGACGACCTCACGGCGAGGCGTACCGTTACCGGCCCGGCGAGGTCGAGCGGCTCGGTGACGGGCGCGCCTGTGAAGGTCAGCACATCGTCGCGGCCCTGCACGTCGCCCTCGTCGGACCAGCACAGCAGGTAGGCGAAGGGATCCCACTGGGTAGAGGGCACGAGATCGTCGGGGTCGTGCACCCAGCGTGCGGCGCTCGTGGCCGCCTCAGGCGCAGGCGTGAGCACGCCGCCATCGGGGCCGGCAGAGGCGCGTCCAGCGGCCGCCAGGTACAAGCGCTGCTCGCGCATCCCCGGCGGCGGCCACGTCGCTGAGGTGCGCCAGTCGTCGTTGCCGAGGAACCAGGTGGCCCTCGCAACGCTGCTCGCATCCCCCTGGCCGTTGAGGAAGACGTCGAAGAAGTCCAGGCCGGGGCCGAGGTAGACGGGCAGCATACGCTGGAGGGCGTCGTCGCCCATCGATTCGTGGTCGCAGCCCGGAGCGACCGGCGCCTCGCGCAAGTGGTAGTTCTCGTGGTCCGTGGAGTCCGCGACGAGGTACTGCAGATCCTTGAGATCGGGGCGAGCGAGCAATGCTTCGTGGTCGTCCATCGAGTACGGGAGGATGTTGTCGAACCATCCGACCGAGTGCAGTACCGGGATCTTGAGCTTCTGGAAGGGATGGATGGATGGGTAACGGTTGAAGTCCGCCGGGCCGTCCATGCGGAGCATGCGGTCGAAGGCGGGTGACCGCGCGCCGATGGCGGCGAAGCCTTCGTCATAGGCCTCAGCGAGCGGCCGATGACTGTAGTCCGCCTCGTAGAAGTACATCAGCGGGTCGACCCAGTAATGGGCGAGGTAGTCGGCTCCGTAGAGCGGAACCACGCTGTCGCCCCACCACTCGGTCGGGATCCGCAAGTCGGCGCTCGTCACGCGCGGCACTATCGCCTTGAGGGCGGGGTGGCCGCTTGCCACCGCGGCCCACTGCGTGAAGCCGAAGTAGGAGTCGCCGAACATGCCGACCACGCCGTCGGACCAACTCCGGCGCGAGATCCACTCCAGGGTGTCGTAGCCGTCCTCGATCTCATGCGCGAACGGCATGGTCTCGCCCTCCGAGCGGAACTTGCCGCGCACGTCCTGCACGACCAGCGCGTAGCCGCGCTCGGTGAAGAAGGGCGCGCAGTGAGTGAGGTACGCGTAGCGGCTGCACTTGTCGTAGGGCAGGCGCACGAGAACGGCCAGGACACGACCGTGCCCGTCCGGCAGGTACACGTCCGTGGCGAGGCGCGCACCGTCTCGCATCGGCACCATGATCTGCTCGGCAGCCGGGTCGATCGGCGCGGGTCTTACGATCTCGATCGGGATTGCCATCATGCCTCCGTTCCTGCAGTGACCACCTCGAGGCGACCGTCCGGGAGTGCGGCTGACTGCAGCTCCACTGCCGCCTGCCTTCTGACCCGACTCGACGCGGGAAGACTACACCTAACGTTATTTGTATGCAACAAGCGTTAGCCCTACCAAAAGCGGTTATCATGAAGTCGTGCCAGAACACGTAACAACGCCAGAGGGCCAGCCGCGGACTGGGTCTCCCGGCGCCCGCAGGCTGCTCGCGGCAGCGCGAGAGATCACGGCGCAGAAGGGCTGGTCCGCTTGCACGCTCGATGCCGTGACTAAGGCGGCCGGCCTGGACAAGACGGCGATCCGCTACTACTTCGGCGACAGGGACGGGCTGGTCCATGCTTTCGTGGCGTCGGTACTCGCGCAGGTTGCCGCCGATGCAGCACGCAGCCTGGCCGAGCTGGAGACCGCCGAAGACCGCATCGCCGCGCGGATGGATCAGCACAGGGAGTGGCTCTCAAGCCGACAAGCGACGCTCCTCATCGAGCTCATCCCGGTCACAATGCGCGACGAGCGGCTGCGACCGCTGCTCGCGGAGTCGCTGTTGCGGCAGCGCGAGGCGGAGTCTCTGGCCCTCGCGCCTCACGCCAGCGGCGATGCTCGCCGCCTGGCGGACATCCTGGCGACCTTGGTCAGCGCAGGAATGCTCGGGCTCAGTTTCCGAACGCGCATTGTCGTCGAACCCGACATCGAGGCCGTTCTTGGACTCTGGCAGAGGGTGATCCGCTGTTGGCTGACGTCATGCGACACTGAAGACGTCTCGGGGAACCCCGCACGATCGAAGCCATCGGCCGCTGTCACGACGGCACCCCGTCCTGAGGGCATCGAGCTCCAACTACCTCCCGTACCCGACCCGCTCCAGGGTCTCCCCGCCTCGGCCGTGAGACTGGTGAGAGGGACGCAGGAGCTTGCCAGACAGATTGGCTGGAGCGCCCTCACCGTGTCCGCCGTCACCTCGAGGGCCGGCCTGCAGAAGCCGGCCGTCAGCTACTACTTCGGAGACAAGGCAGGCCTCATCACGGCGACCGTCGAGTCCGTCTTTCATGACGAGAACGCCGACGAGGTGAGACACCTGGCTCGCCTCAGTGGCACTGAGAACGTCCTGGACGTCCATCTCGCTCATCTTCGCTCGGACGCTGCGTCCGACTGGAGCGTGCCCTACATGGAGCTCATCACCTTCCTGATGAGGGAGCGGAGCGGCCGCGAGAAGCTCGCCGAGTGGATCACCCTCTACGGACGGATCAATGCATACGCGCTCTCGCTCGAATGCGGTCGTCTGATTGATCCCTCGGACCCGCTCGTCCTGCTCACCGGCGACGTCGACGACGGGCTCGCGGTACGGTGCGCCAGCGGCCCCGATGACGAGGTGACCGAGGCCTATTCGCTGCTGGCTCGCGTGCTCAGACGCGAGTTGCTCGATGCCTAGCGGCTGACCGCATGGATCCAGGCTCAAGCTCAATCGGGATTCGCTGGCGCTCACGAGGCGCGGAGCCAATGGACTCAGCCCGCCTGGGACTGAGGTGGGTCCGCTTTGGTCGACCTCCGTCGAATGAACAGATCAACGGCATGTTACAATAATCGTAGACAGCAGACGCTCTAGTTCAAGACCCAAGTTCGAGAGCTGTCTTGGTTAGGTCCACCAACGATGTCATGATGACAGCGTTCTCCCTGCGCACAGCCGCCTTCTGCCTGCCCGGTCGCTCGCAGCCGAGGCACCAGCGGCCAGGCGGTCAGACAGCCTGCGTCACATCTGAGGCTGCAGGTAAGGCTGCAGCAGGTCCCGGGTGAGCTTCCAGAGGGCCTCTTGGTCACCGGGCAAGTCGCCGAGGTCGCGTCGCGGCTTGAGCTTCCTTACCGAGTAGTAGGCGTCGCGCCGGTGGTGCTCCTCGACGTCGCGCAGCACATCGACGACGTAGCCCGCGGACTGCTCCACCGAGACCGCCTTGACGGCGTAGACGACTTTGATAACGGTGCGCATCACGAGGCTCGGCTCGGAGTCGAGGATCTTGGTCTTGACGATGCCCGGCATGTAGATGTTCATGGGCACCTTGCTGCGCGCGTTCCACTCGCGCGCGTAGACCTGCATCGCCCATTGCCAGCGCCCCAGGGCCTCCATGCCCTTGAAGCCCTCGGCCATCGTGAGGTCGTCGAAGTCGAGCCGCGACCTGTTCAGACCGACGACGGCGAGGACCTGCGAGCCCGGCGTGGCGGTGAGTGCGTCTGCCAACTGCTGCGCCATCAGCGCCCTCGAGAGGTAGCCCAGGGCGAGGTTCGCCTCGAACCCCTCGCTCGTCAGCACCCGCGTCTGCGTGATGGCGTTGGCGTTGAGGAAGAGGAAGTCGAGCCGTCCGTGCCCGGCGAGGAACTCCGCGCAGGCCCTGCGCGTCTCGGCGAGCAGGCTGAGGTCGGCGACGAGCGCCGAGACACGGCGGTCGGCCTCGTCGCCGCCCAGCTCCGCCGCGGTGGCCCTGCATCGGGCGGGGCTGCGGCCGACGAT
>CAIOZS010000221.1 GCA_903862845.1 uncultured Thermoleophilia bacterium | reverse complement strand
TGTCGAACGCCAAGTAATTCCCCACCCCGAGCGTCAAACAATTCCCCACCCGGTCCCGTAAGTTTCTTCTACTCTGCCGGGCCTCCCTTGGCAAGTTTGCCGCCCTGCCCCGGGCGCCGCCGCGGCCGGTAGCTCTTGCCCTCCATGTGCACGTGGAAGCTTGAGTTGATCAGCCGGTCGAGGACGCTTTCAGCGACCACCGCGTTGGGAAACAGCTCGTACCAGTCCTTGGGCGTGCGGTTGGCCGTGAGGATGAAGGAACCATGCTGGGCGCGCTCTGAGACGAGCTCGTAGAAGTCGTCGCCCTGGCTCGTGGTGAAGGCGCGCAGGGCGAAGTCGTCGAGGATCAGCAGGTCGAAGCGCGCGAGGCGCCGCAGGCGCTGCTCCCACGAGCCGTCGGCGCGTCCTCCGGCGAGCTCGGCGAGCACGCGGCTCGTCTTGGCGAAGAGCACGCTGTAG
This sequence comes from uncultured Thermoleophilia bacterium, assembly GCA_903862845.1. Lineage (GTDB taxonomy): Bacteria > Actinomycetota > Thermoleophilia > UBA2241 > UBA2241 > CAIXSE01. The sequence goes on along the minus strand of CAIOZS010000221.1, from coordinate 2,079 downwards.
CCGCGGCGGCAGGCGGCGTGTCCGAGCGCCTGGGCGACGTGCGTCTTGCCGACCCCCACAGGCCCGTAGAGGAGCACCGACTCGCCGCGCTCGATGAAGCGCAGCGCCGCGAGGTCGCGGATCAGCGGCGCCGGCAGCCCCGGGTTGTAGGCGAAGTCGAACTCTTCGAGGGTCACTTCGCTCTCGAAGTGCGCTCGGCGGATGCGCTCGGCGAGCGCCTTCGCCTCGCGGCGACCGATCTCGTCTTCGAGCAGCACCTCGAGGAACTCAAGGTGGCCGAGCTCGCCGGCGCGCGCCTGGGCGAGGCGCGCTTCGAGGGTGGCGAGCATCCCCGAGAGGCGCAGGCTCCTGAGCTTTGCTTCCAGCTGATGGGTCTCCATGGTCAGGCCTCCAGATCGGCGAACAGGGCGAGGGGTCCGTGCAGGTGGGCGGGGGCCAGGGGCGTCGCGAGCTCCGGCTCAGGCGTGAGCTGCTCGCGACCCGCCTTGAGGATGCCCTTGACGGTGCGGTAGCAGGGGTCGCCGACCTCGATGGCGAGGGCGCAGGCGAGCTCGAGGCGCGCGGTCCCGTAGGTATCAGCGAGATGGACGACCCCCTGGGCTGAGCGCAGGCGGTGCAGGGCCTGCTCGCCGAGGAGGCCGGCGATCAGATCAGTGGTCGCCGGCCCGATCTCCGTGGCGCGGCGCCGGCACCAGGAGGGGGTGCGCATGAAGAAGGCCGCCTTGGCCTCGGGGTAGTCCTGCCAGTCGGTCGAGCGCCGCCCCTTGGCGACGCGCGCGTGGCTCTTGACGATCTCGTGATCTTCATAGATGAAGACCATGGCCTCCGTCACGCGCACGTCGAGGCGCGCGCCGATCAGGCGGAAGGGCACCGAGTAGAGGCCCCCGCCGACCGACACGTGGCAGTCGGGCGCGACCTTGGCGGTCTGCCAGGTGGCGGCCTCGAAGGGGCGCCGCGGCAGAGGCAGGAGGTGCTCCTGCTCAAGCGCCCGGAAGATCACTTCGGGCCGCGCCCCGCCGAGGGGACGGGCGCTGCGCTGCCCAGCCACGGCGAGAGACCAGGAGGCCGCCTGGGTCCTCATCGCCGGCAGGTCGGCGAACTGCCGCCCACTGAAGAAGCTGTCGCGCACGTAGGGGACCATGCGCTCGACGCGCGGCTTGTCCTTGGGATGGGCGATGCGCGCCGGATCGACGAGGCAGCCGTAGTGGTACGCGAGCTCTGAGTAGCCGCGGTTGAGGCGCGGGTCGTAAAGATCCGCCTTGAGCACGCCGCTGCCGAGGTTGTCGGGGATGAGACGAGCCGGACAACCGTCGAAAAAGGCGAACGCCGCGACGTGCGCCGCGAGGAACTCAGGCTGCGTCATGCGCAGCACGGGGTAGCAGAAGAGGTGCCGTGAGTAGGAGAGCACCATGACGAAGGCCCAGACGCGCCTGCGGGCGCCGCTCTGGGGGTCCGTCCAGCTTCCGAGGTGCCCGTAGTCGAGCTGCGCCTCCTGCCCCGGCGGGGGGTCGTCGCGGAGCACCGTGGCACGTTCCTCGGCGACCTCCTCAGCGAACTCGCTGCGCACGTAGCGGCGCAGGCTGGCGACGCTCACCGCAAGGCCATGGTCGTCGCGCAGGCGCTGGTGGATGGTGGCCACGGTGGTCTCCCCGATGTGCTCTGCGATGTAGTCGTGGAAGGGCGCGACCCGCCCGAACGCGGAAGAGCGTGCGCGGGGATCGGTGAGCTCGGGGAACCAGGCCTGCACCTTCTGCGCCCACTCCGCCTGCGAGAGGGGCGCCCCTCCGGGCACCATGCCGGCGGCCTCGGCGCGGCCGGCGTACTTGCGCACGGTCTTGCGGTCGAGGCCCAGTGCCCGGGCCATCTGGGAGACGCTGTCTCCCGCTTGCCAATGCCTCAGTAGCTCCACTACGTCCACCACAGCGAACATCCTCCTGGCCATCCGTGCCCTCCCCATCGTTCATGCGATGGGAGGCACACTACGTGCGCGGACCTGGAGACCCTGGGGTGGGGAATTGTTTGACGCAGGGGGTGGGGAATTACTTGATCGCGCCCCTGGGGAATTGTTTGATGCTAGAG
>CAIOZS010000220.1 GCA_903862845.1 uncultured Thermoleophilia bacterium | reverse complement strand
CGTGTGCTCTTCCGATCTGTTGCCCGCCGCCGGCCCCGTCCCGATCGCCGCTTGCGGCCCGCGCCTACCGCGTGTACGTGGTCAGGAAGTCGATGAGGACCGTGTACTCCGCTTCGAGCTGCGCTTCCATGCGACCGGGAAACTGCTGCTCGATGTAGCTGATGGTGTCCTTCTTGCTGTGCCAGATCTCGCCGCACTTCACGGTGTTGACGTAGCCGTCCTTGTCGCCCAGCAGCCAGTTCGTGGCCTCGAAGTAGAGATACGGGATGCCGTTCTTGGCGAACACCACGTGGTCGCTCCAGTCGCCGGTCGTGCCGTAGGGGTAGTCCTTGTTGAGGCCGGGGTTGGTGAGGATGGTGATGCCCATCTGCCGCGCCAGGCTGCGCACGGTGAGCTGCGGCCAGGCCTGGTCGGCGCTGCTGTAGCAGTACATCGCGTCGCCGGCGGCCACCGAGTCGAAGTTGATCATGAGCACGGTGTCGGCCTTCTGCGCGGCGGTCAGGCTCGCGAAATAGGCATCGGAGCCCTTCTCCCCGAGCTCCTCGGCGCCGAAAGCCACGAAGACCAGAGTGTACGGCGTCGGCGCGGCGCGCAGCGCGTCGGCGAGCTGCATCATGAGGGCGACACCGCTGGCGTTGTCGAACGCGCCCCGGCCGACGGCCACGGAGTCGTAGTGGGCGCCGATGATGATCTGCTTCGTGCTCGCGCCGGCCTTGGTGGCGATCACGTTCGACGAGGTGTGCGTGGCGCCGCCCGCCTTGAACGCGAAATCCTGCTGGGCGGGCTCGTAGCCGAGCTGCGTGAACCACTCTGAGATGAGGCCGGCGGCCTGCACCGCGGACGGCGTGCCGGCCACTCGCGAGCCGATCCCGTCGCTGAGCTCCGCCATGTACTCGTAGGCGCTCGTGGCGGCCGTCGGGGCCGCGCTGGGGACGCTTTGCGGCGCGGCCTGAAGCGCTCCGGTGCCGGTGAAGGCGCCGCTGAGCGCGAGGCTCAGCAGCAGCAGTGCCACGGCGAGCAGCAGCAGTTTCTTGCGTGTCATGGGTCCCCCTTCGTGTGTCTGAGACGCTCCCTCCGCTGCTTGTACATGGCCGGTCGGCCGTGGTCAACGTATCGTCCGCCGGCCGGCGACGGTGGAAGGGTGCCGGCTTGGGATACGATTGGCGCGATGAGCACCAGACTGCCACTGCGCGAGGGCTTCGTACCGTTCCGCGGGCACCGCACCTGGTATCGCGTGGTCGGCGCCGGCGAGGCGCCGGGAAAGCTGCCGCTGGTGCTGCTCAACGGCGGCCCCGGCGTTCCCCACGACTCCTTCGAGCCGCTCGCGGAGTGGGCGCGCGCCGGACGCCGCATCGTCTTCTACGACCAGCTCGGCAGCGGCGACTCCGATCATCCGCACGATCCCGGCCTCTGGACGGTTGCGCTGTTCGTGGCCGAGCTGCGGGCAGTGCGCGAGGCTCTCGGCCTCGCGCACTGCCACCTGCTCGGCCAGTCGTGGGGCGGCCTGCTGGCCCTGGAGCACGCGCTCGCGCATCCGCAAGGGATCGCCAGCCTGACGCTCGCCGACCCTCTGGTGAGCGCGCCGCAGTGGGAGGCCGAGGCCGACCGCCTGCGGATGGGCCTGCCGGCCGCCGTGCAGGCGACGCTGACGCGCCATGAGTCTGCCGGCACGACCGACAGCCCCGAATACGCGGAGGCCATGATGGTCTTCTACGGCCGGCATCTCTGCCGCCTCGACCCCTGGCCGGAGTGCCTGCAGAGGGCCTTCGCCCGGCTCACCGCAGACCCCGAGGTGTACGCCACGATGTGGGGTCCCAGGGAGTTTCACGTCACCGGCACGCTCAAAGAGTGGGACGTGCGCGGGCGCCTGCCGGGAATTAGCGCTCCGGCTCTGGTGCTGGGCGGTCGCCACGACGAGTGCACGCCCGTGATCCAGGAAGACCTCCACCGCCTTCTGCCCGGCTCGGAGTGGACCGTGTTCGAGCAGAGCGCCCACGTGCCGCACCTCGAGGAGCCGGAACGCTTTCGCGAGGTGGTGGAGGCGTTCCTCGAGCGCGTCGAACGAGGTGCCGCGTGAACGGCGGCGCCTCAGGCGGCCCTCCGCGCGCCGCCGCCGTCGCGGCGCCGTACCCCAAGATCGAGCTCCACGTGCATCTCGAAGCCACGGTGCGCCCGGCGCGCCTGCTTGAGATCGCGCGCCGCAACGACGTGCGCCTGCCGGCGAAGACGGAGGCCGGCTTGGCCAGGTTCTGCCGCTTCAAGGACTTCGACCACTTCATCCGCGTATGGATCAAGACGACCAAGGTGCTGCGACGCGAGCGTGACTTTCGCGAGGTCGTGGTGGACTACGCCGCCGACCTGGCGGCTCAGGGCTGCTTCTACGCCGAGGCGCTGTTCTCCCCATCGGAGCCGGTGGCGCGCGGCACGCCCTGGCAGGAGTGCTTCGAGGGCTACTGCAGCGGCGCCGACGAGGCCCGCGAGATGCACGGCGTCGACATCCGCTTCACCCCCGACATCACCCGCGACTTTCCCGTGGAGATCGCCGAGCATCTCGTCGAGTGGGCCGTAAGGTACCGCGAGCGCGGGATCGTCGGGATCAGTCTGGGCGGCAGTGAGCACAGGTACGCGCCGGAGCTGTTCGCGCGGCCGTTCGCCCTCGCTCGCGAAGGCGGGCTCAAGGCCGCGCCGCACGCCGGCGAGGTGGCCGGGCCGGCCTCGGTGCGCGGCGCTCTGGACGTGCTGCACGCCGACCGCCTGCGGCACGGCGTGCGCGCCGTCGAGGACCCTGCGCTGCTCGCCGAGATCGCCGCCCGCGGCGTCGTCTGCGACGTGACGCCCACGAGCAACGTGCTGCTGGGCGTCGTGCCCTCTCTGGCCGCGCATCCGCTGCCGCGCATGCTTGCCGCCGGCGTCAAGTGCTCGATCTCGTCGGACGATCCAGTTCTGATGGACACCAGCCTGAGCCGCGACTGCGCGGTCGCCCTCAGCCTCGGTCACACGCCGCGCGGCATGTACGAGCACGCCGTGCGCGGCGTCTTCTGCGACGACGAGACGAAGGTGCGGCTCCGAGAGCTCAGCGAGGCCTTCGACTGGGCGGGCGCGACCGGCCTGGCTGAGTCCGGCGGTGAGCGGGAAAGGAGACGGCCTTGAGCAGCGCAGCGAAAACGGCGCGTGAGATTGGAGGCATGGACCCGGGGCGGCTGCACGTGG